>CAIJLM010000067.1 GCA_903821495.1 uncultured Chthonomonas sp.
CCCCCGTTCGACACGGGAGAAAGGGAGCGACTGGTTTGAGGCTAAAAGCCTGTGCGAGTGGCTTCAAGCGAGGGGGCTTGTTGCACTCTTTTTCGCGTTTTTCGCGGACTCATCCCAAAATGGAATCCCGTGCTCAACCGAAATGAAACACACCCTAATGATTTCGGCATATCTAGTTCGTTCTATACGACCCGCCTAGCCCTCCATCGGAAACTCAACCGACATCCTCCCGCCGAGTTGATGGAAGAACGGATTCTGTCCCTCTTCGTTCAGAAGCAGGTGCGAGTCTAGGTCGATGTAGTCGAACGCGCCCGTTCCGCACGCCAGAGCGAGCGATAGCGCGATACTGCGCCGAGTCTCCAGCATACAGCCGAGCATCAGTTTGCGCCCCGCCCCCTTCGCTATCGCGATAATGTCCAGTACGCCGAAAATCCCGCTCTTGTTCACTTTGCAGTTAAAGCCCTGCACGGCGGTCTGCGCGAGGCGAAGCGCGTGAGCGGGAGTCTGCGCCGATTCGTCGGCGAAGACGGGAACCGGAGAGTTCTCGGCGACCTCCGCCAGCCCCTTGAAGTCCTCTTGCGGAACGGGTTGCTCTAGCAGTTCGAGGTTGACCCCGTTCGCCACAAGGCGATTCACGAACTCTAAGGCTTGCGACACGGTGTACGCCTGATTCGCGTCCACACGAATACGCGCCGAAGGAGCCGCAGAGCAGACCTCCGCCACCCGCGCATAGTCCGCGTCGAGGTTCGCGCCGCCTCCCACCTTGATTTTGAAGGTCTGTATGCCCGCCTGCCACGCCAACAGAGCCAAATCGCCCACATCGGAGGTTATCGGAATGGTAATGTCCGTCTCTACTGCGTCCGTTGCGGAACCCCACAACTGCGCGAGCGATAGCCCCGAAGCCAGCGACCATGCATTGAGCAGAGCCATCTCTAGCCCACACCTTGCGCTAGGTTCGGCAGGCGCGACGGCTTGGATAACGCGAACGACCTCCCGATAGCGCAGAACCTCCATCCCGATAAGTTGCGGCGCGGCGCGCTCCACGGCTTTCCTTACGCTCTCTATCGTCTCCTGCGTTACATACGTTACAGGAGAGGCTTCCCCGAACGCCTCGCGCCCATCGTCTAGTGCAAGGCGAATAGCGACGCAACGCCCCATATCCGCCTGCCCTTGCGAAGTGATGAAGGGCTGGTAGAGGGGCGTTTCCAGTAGCGCGGCAGTGATGTTTTTTATGCGTGGGGAGGGCATTAGTCTACTCTTCGACTTTAGGCGTTTTGCGGGCGCGGGTCGTTGTGGTTGTCTTTTTCGCTGTCGTCGTTGTTTTACGGGCGGCGGGTTTGCGCGTCGTCTTCGCCTTCCCCTTCTCGTCGTAGGTGCACTTAAACTCCTGCCCTTCGTCTAACACGCCCTCTGCGGAACACTTGAGGAGGGTGCTACACTTGGGATAACTACTACACCCCAAAAACGCCCCGCGGCGGCTACTACGAAGTATCATCACGCCCTTCCCATCCGGGCAGGCGTATTCTGTGGCGTTGGGCAGGGTTGTGGGGTCGACAGGCTCCCTAGTGGTAGCCTCCTTGCCCTTCCCCATCCCGCAGACGAGGTTCTCCCAATCTACAGGCTTGCCATCCGCGTCTATCTTGACGATTTTGCGACACTTAGGGAAGCCGCTACAGCCTAAAAACTCCCCGTATCGGCTTTTGCGAAGAAGGAACGCCTTATCTTCGACGGGGCAACGCCATTCGGTTTCGATGGGCGCGGGTTTCAGGTTCTCCATCTCCGTCGCCGCCGCTTTCAGCGTCAACGCGAAGGGGTCGTAGAAGTCGCGAAGCAGTTTCACCCAGTTCGCGCTCCCCTCCTCCACCGAGTCGAGCTTCGTCTCCATGCCCGACGTAAAGGTTACATCCATAATTTCAGGGAAGTGCTTCACCAGTTGGTCGGTGACGGTGAAGCCTAGTTCTGTAGGGGAGAAGCGCTTATCCACAAGGTCTACATAGCCCCTATCCCGGATGGTGGAGATAATGCTTGCGTAGGTGCTGGGGCGACCAATGCCCAACTCCTCAAGCGTCTTCACAATCGTCGCTTCCGTAAAGCGGGGCGGCGGCTGAGTGAAGTGCTGGCGCGGGGTCAGTTTCAGCAAATCGAGGTTCTGCCCTTGCGAAAGCGCGGGTAGCGGCGGCTGTTCTTCGTCTTCCACCTCTTCGGTGTCCTTGCCTTCAGTATAGACGCGCATAAAGCCATCGAACTTCACTACGCTACCCGTTGCGCGGAAACTGTAGGGCGTACCCGTGTTCGCGCCGCCTAGGGCGTGGATGTCGGCGGTGGTCACGTCCAGAATGGCGGGGTTCATCTGACTGGCGAGGAAGCGTTGCCATATTAGGCGGTAGAGTTTTAGCTGCTCCGGGTTGAGATACTGGGCGATGGCTTCGGGTTCGCGGAGGCAGGAGGTGGGGCGTATCGCTTCGTGCGCGTCCTGCGCCGCGCCCTTTGTTTTGAACTGCTTCGCCTGTGCGGGAACGTACTGCGCTCCGTAGCGCTCTGCGATAAATTTACGCGCCTCGCCCTGCGCCTCGCCCGCAACGCGCACGGAGTCGGTTCTCATGTAGGTGATCAGACCAACGCTACCCTGCGCTCCGAGGTCAACGCCTTCGTAGAGGTCTTGGGCTACCTGCATCGTGCGCCTACTCGTGAAGTAGAGTTTTCGCGCCGCCTCTTGCTGTAGAGTGCTAGTAATGAAGGGCGCGGAGGCGTTTCGTCGCGTTTCGCGCTTTTTCACTTCGTTGACGCTATAGTTCGCGCCCTCCAACTCCGAAAGAATGACGTTGATGTCCTCTTCGGCTTTGGGTTCGAGTTTCGTTTTGCCCCACGAGTGGAGCGCGGCGTTAAAGGGGAAGCGTTTTTCGGGGGCTTGCGGCGTAAGGTTCGCGGTGAGCGACCAGTACTCTTCGGGAACGAAAGCCTGTATCGCCCGCTCTCTATCGCAGATAATACGCACTGCGACAGACTGCACACGTCCCGCAGAGAGACCTTTTTGAATTTTTTTACTGAGTATAGGCGAGAGTTTGTAGCCCACAAGTCTATCGAGGATGCGTCGCGCCTGTTGCGCGTTCACCTTGTCTATATCCACGCTGTGCGCGTCCTCTAGGGCTTGCAGAACGGCGGTCTTGGTTATTTCGTTGAACTGAATGCGCTTAGGATTTTTTAGTTTGAGGGCTTCCGAAAGATGCCACGCTATCGCCTCGCCTTCACGGTCAGGGTCGGAGGCGAGATAGACGGTAGAGACCCCCTTTGCGGCGGACGCGATTCTGCCGAGAACGTCTTTGCGAGTGGTCATAGGCTCGTAGGAGGGCGCGAAGTCGTTGTCTACATCTACACCGAGAGTCTTTTCGGGCAGGTCGCGGACGTGCCCCATGCTCGCCTCAAATATATAGTCGCCGCCCAGAAAGTTTTTGAGAGTCTTTATCTTTGCTGGAGACTCTACGATAATTAACGATTTCGCCATACGTTGTACAGGTATCCTTGAAAAGCGCGTTGTGACGGCTCTTATTTTGTGTTTGAGAGTGAGATTACAAGTTATGTTACCCGCGCCCTCCTCCTTTGTCAAGGAGAGGAGAGGGCATCTTCATAGAAGAGGCGAGCAGATACACGTATTCTTATCACTGGCGAAAAACACGATTATCCTGTACACTCTAATCATCATTATATCGAAACCCCGCAAAAAAACTTGTCCGAAATAGACTAAAGATAGGGAATGTCATCAGACTTTCCGCCCAGTTTTGGGGTGCAAGGAGCGTTTTTCAGATGCTTATCGTCCCATTCGTCAAAAAAGTTAGGGCGTTGCGCCTTCTATTAGGGGGGTGCTTGCTTATCGTCGCGTTGGCGGGCTGCTCTGTAGGCGGCGACACCATTGGCGGCGGCTCTAACGCCGCCGTTACGAGCCGCACTACCCTCAGCAGCTTCACCCTGCCGAACGGAACGGTTTCCCTCCTAACCCTCGCCATATTCTCCAATAAGACACTCACTGGTTCCGTCACTCTGACCGATGCGGCGACGGGCGCAGTCTCCACTATTCTCATAAAAGGAACCTATAAAGCGGATGGAACCTACACCGCCACCGGGCAAGGGGTTGTCAACGGGGTTACGACTCCCGTAACGATAACGGGAACCATACCGCCCGCCAACTCTAATACGGGCGGCTCGGCGACTCTGACGGTCAACGGCAAAACCTCTACGGGAACCTTCAATCCGCCGCCTACGCAAGACGTATTCAGCCTCGCTTTCTCGACGCTTTCAGGAACGACCAACGCCAATACGAGCGCAGGCGTTCTCAACAACGTGACCACGCTCCTAAGCGCGGCTAACCCTGGGCTAGAGTTCAACTCGGCGGCGACGCCTACTTCTAAAGACAGTAGCCGCGTGATTGATGTGATTTTGCGGGCGGGAGACCCGAACCTGATTGCGGCGGGAAGCGTTTTCCCCATCACGTACACCACCCAAGCGACGGGCTACACCACTACTATCGTCTACGGCGAGGGGGGTAGTTTCGCGACGGGCTTCGCTCGCTCGTGGGTGGCGCGTAGCGGCGCGCTGATAATAGACAGTATCGCTAGTGACGGCGTGATGTCGTATCGCCTTGTCAATGCACGTATGACCCCCTTTACCGAGGTGGCGGGAAACCCTGCGACGGGTAGTTTCACCGTCAACTATAGCGGACGCACGAATATCAACAACGGCGGAGGCTCCGGCGGAGGTGGCGGGGGAGCGACTCAGAGCGCGTTTACGGGGCAGGTTCTGGTAAGCGCCTTCAACCTGAACAGTTCGCAAAAGGGCGTTCTCAACCTCAACGTACAGAGCGACGGCGGGATAACCGGAACGCTTCGCTTCGATTCGGACGCGACTCGCGCCGTTATTACCGCCTCGCTCACGGGTTCCACCACATCGGGAATTAGCGGAGCCTTCACAGCGAACGGAACGGTATCCATCGGCGGACAAAACGTACCCGTTGCGCTAACCGGAACGATACCCACATCAGGGGCGGGCGGAGCCTTTACAGCCACCTTTGGAACCAAAGCGTTTACTGGAACCTTTTCCGCGCCAACAACGATTCCTACACTAGAGCAGGCTCTCTTTACCAGTGTTAGCGGAGTAAATGGAACAACCTCCACCCTAACTTTTGACGATTTCAATACCGTCCTGAACCTTCAAGCGAACCCCGGCGAACTTATGCAAGGGGATGCGCGTCCCCTCCTAAATAGCCAATCTCGCGCCATCTCTATCTACATTCAGTCGGCGCAGTCGGGCAAACTTGTACCCGGAACAGTCTTCCCTATAGTCTACAGCAGAGACCCTAGCCTTATCGCAACTCAAGTTATCTATGGGGAAAACGGCAACTCTTCTAGCGGGTTTCAGAGGATGTGGGTGGCGCGTTCCGGCACGCTAGTCATAGACTCTATCAACGGAGGCGTAATAACCTGTCGGCTCATCAACTGTCAGATGTCGCCTCTCTCGGAGGTGGCGGGCAATCAGGCGCTAGGCACGTTTACTCTCGACTTTTTGGGGCGCACCACGCCCCCGCGCTAGCGAGAGTCCAAGGTTATAAAAGTTCAGGGTTGTGGCTCTTCCCATAACTCTGAACTTCTTACCCGAAAACACCCCTAAAACTCCCCCTCTCCAATCGTAACAAGCGCCTCCGCCACCTGCCCGAAAACGCGCCCCTCTCCGCTCAACTCTAGCGCGATAGGCTGACGACGACAAGTTCCAATAGGATTCATGGTCAACTCGCAGGTCGCTTCGGCGCGTCCCTCCACTACTATCTCCACAGTACTCCCTTCCCACCCTGTCAAGCCAACCAGACGCGCTTGCAGAGTCGCGCTATGCGGAAAGGGGTTTCGCACGGTTGCAGTGATAGTAAAGGGGCGAGCTTCCGGCAGAACGACGCGATAGGGGGTTATCCATCCGCCCCAACTATCCATATCGAAATGAACCTCTGTATCGGCTAGAGGCATAATGCGGCGATGCGTCTCCGCATAGTCCTGAACCCAGTCGCGAATATGCTCGAAAAAGGCGGAATCGGTGTGCATAGCAGGCTGATGTCCCTGCAAAACGATGTCGGGTCGCCAATCCAACATCCATTCGCCGCTTATCGTGTATCCGTCCAACGTCGCGCCGTTGCGATAGACGTGGTTCTGAGAGCGATGACTCTTCGAGAAGTCCTCAATGCTGTCAAAAAAGTACTGGTCTCCGGTGTGAGCGAAGCGCACGCCGTCCGCCTCGAAACCAATCAGCGCGGCGAAGCGGGTGTGACCGTTCATCGGGTGGAGGCGAAAGGTGTACTCCTCCCACTGGAAGGTTTCGTTCAGGGCGAGGCGGCGGTTCACTTTCGAGGGGATATGCCAGTCGCAGGGGAAGCAGTGGGATTCGGGAGTTTCCAGCAGGTCGGCGAAGTTCTCCGCCGCCCAGCACTCCGTGCCGAACACACGCTGAAGCGTGGGAATACCGCAAACGTGGTCGTCGTGGAAGTGGCTCACCAGAACCGTATCTATCCTGTCCGCCCCAAACTGCGCTTTTAGCCCCTCCAAACCGTGCAGAAGGGCGCGACGGCGCTCCGGTTTCGGGTAGCCTTGCCACGCCGAACAGGTGGCGGAGTGGTAGCCGTAGTCTATAGCGAGAACCTTCCCGCTATCGCTCACGATGTACCACGTATTCGCGACGGAGTGCGTATCTAGCCAGACGTGTTCGGTCACTTTGCGAAGCGGCGGCGCGTCCAGATGGTCGAACTGCGCGGGCATATTTTGTCGCGGGGCGACAAGGTGACGGAGGTTCGCTTGCAACTCTTCCAGCGCGGAGTCGGCGGAAGAGAGCATAGGAGTTCCGAGACTCGGAAAGAGCGCGTCGGGCTTCCACTCGCGCAGGGTTCGCGTTGAGAAAAAGCACTGCGTCGCGCCCGGTAGGTCGTTATAGTTGTACTGGAAGGGGGCGACTCGCGCCACCTTGCCGGGCGAGTGAATGGCTTCTCCGCAAAAGACGACACGCCTTCCGCTCTTGAGCGTTACTCCTAGCCCTACTTGCGTTATCGTAACGCCGGGCAGAGGTATCACTTCGATGTCTAGCCCCGCCAGCGAAATTTTAGCGTAGTCCTGTAACACTCCCGCGACGGGTATCGCCTCGATGGGCGCGTACAAGTCCCATAGGTTATCGTAGATGATATAGGTTTCGCGTTGCCGAAAATGTTGATTTGGGTCGGCGAAAATGGCGCGTTCGCCTTCGGGAACGTAGACGGGTATGCCTGCCCGACTCGCCTGCAACGCTCCCGCTGAGTGGTCGCGGAAGTAGTGAGTGCAGGCGAGCGCGACGGGCGGCGCAGGGAGCGCCTTCGCCGCCTCTAGCCACTTTCCCGTACCCGCGTTGATGATAAGACATCCCTGTTCGCCAACCACCGCATAGACCAAACAACTCTCTTGAAATAGCCAAATCCCCGCCTCTACTTCACGCCACATTGTCATGCCCTCCTCGTTTATTTGTACGCTTACTCGCCACTCCGCCCCTTATACCACTCCTGAATTCTCTCTGGGGAAGCCTCCCCTACAACGTAGAACGACCCGCTCACAAGGAGCATATCGGCGGGTTGCAGGTCGTTCAGGGCGGCTCGAATCGCCGCCTCTACGGTTCCGCAGTCGCGCACATCGGCGACATAGTTTCGCGCAGTCTCGCTCAGTTCTGAGGAGGGCATAGCGCGTCGCCAGTCCGCCCGACACGCATAGAGAGCGGCAACGCCCTCTGCAAGCGCGGAGAGTACGCCGCCCGGCGCGTGTCCCGTCATTATGCCCATCACGAAGAGAGTGCGTTGAATACGGTTTTCGCGGCGCACTGTGTCCAGCGCTCCTCGAAGCGCTCGCCCAGCCATCTCGTTGTGCGCTCCATCCAGAACCACAAGAGCGCCGTTGGGAAGCGTAAACATCTCAAAGCGTCCGGGTAGGCGCGCGCTTTCCAGCCCGCGCCGAATCGCCTCCTCCTCTAACTCTTCCCCGCAGAGTTCTACCGCGCTCTCAGCGACAGCCACTGCAAGCGCCGCGTTCTCTCTCTGATACCTTCCGACTAGCCCTACCCTCAAATCGGTATAGCGATGTGAAGGCGTAACGACACTGATATTCGCGGTCTGTTCGCTCTCCGAATTCTCGGCGCTAAGACTCCAACATATCCGCCCGCTTTCGGGTTGTCCTCCCTCTACGATATGCGTAAGAGGCGCGTTCATGGAGTTCGCTCGCTCACGGATAACGGTCAGAGCCTCTTCGTTTTGCGCCCCTGTGAAGATGGGAACGCCGCGCTTCAGGATGCCAGCCTTCTCAAAAGCGATTTTTGCGTGCGTGTCGCCGAGTATGTCGGTGTGGTCTAACCCGATATTTGTTATCGCGGTTACGAGCGGATGCACGACGTTGGTCGCATCTAACCTGCCGCCTAGCCCCACCTCAATCACGGCGAAATCTACGCCTTTATGGGCGAAATAGACGAAGGCGAGAAGCGTTTTTAGTTCAAATTCGGTGATGGGTCCCCACTCCGATTCATCAAACGAATCTACCGCGGGACGCATCTCCGTCATCATGAGCGCGAAATCATCTCGCGAAATCATCTCTCCACCTATCTGAATTCGCTCTCGCACATCGTAGACGTAGGGCGAGAAGTAGGAGCCGACGCTATAGCCCGCCTCACACAGAATACGGGCGCAGAGCGCCGTTGTAGACCCCTTGCCCTTCGTTCCTGCAATATGTACGACCTTCGCCTTTAACTGCGGGTTCCCCAGCAGTTCGCAAGCGTGTTCCATGCGTTCATTGCCAAGTTTCCAGCCAAACCTCAGCCTACCATCCATATATTGAAGGGCTTCCTCATAGTTCATATCTACATAACGCTCGCTTTCTGACAAGAGTTCTAAAGGACTGAGAAAATGCGAGCTAATAGGGCATAAGAAGCCACGAATACTCCTCAGCCTCAAAGAGCCATACCTTACGATTTTGGAAATGCTCGCGCAAGGCGCGATTGCCCTCCACGCCCCTATCTAGCGCCCATACTATCGTCGCGTGTTCTATATCTGCGTCGTTATATATCCACTCCCAGTTCAAGTCGTGCTTATCGGCGTAGCGCACCAGAATAAGATGCTGTCCGCCGCTCTTCCGTAACTTCCGCTCTAGCTGAAAACGCTTAAGGGAAAAGGTGTTCGATTCGGCGGCGGGAAGCGTAGAGAGAGCCTCGCCAGAGTAGCAGATAAGCGCGATAAGAGCCATGAGCGCGAGCGGCTTGCCAGATGTGCGCCTCCTCCACTCTAGCGTGCAGTAAATTATCACAATGAGGTAAAAACACATAGAGACAGCCATAGCCCTCGTAGGAGCCGCAAGAAAGCGAATAACCCAGTCCCCCGCGAAGCCAGGGGCGAACTGAGCTATCAGTATCAAAAAGACGGCAGTCCGCCCCTGCCACCTCCACTGCGTACACTCTCGCAAGCAGTCCATCATCACATAGAGATAGAGGCACATAACAGGAGCCGAGTAGTGAAGAAAGTGCGACTTCTCGAAGAGGGAGGCGAATAGAGTTATCGCCATCAAAGAGAGTGCAAGCCGCGCATTCGCGGAGCGGCGTAGCGTTATCGGAAGGGCGGCAAGCATGATAACCAGCGCAATAGGATTGTAGAACCCGCTCAGAATACTCGCTATTCGGGCATAGTTGAATCTCAGAAAGCCCTTGCGCGTTCTCAGAATATGGTACTGGCGCGAGTCGTTGGTATGGTAGAACCGCTCTATGCGAACATGGCTATAGGCGACGGGCTTTGGAGGCGACTGCCACGAGAGTTGGGGCGCGGCTCCATAAGCGCGTTCATGCTCTATATAGGGAAGCCTCAACGGGCTACCCGTTATCCGGTAGTTGTAGTAGCCTATCTGCAAACTCATCAGTAGCAAGCAGAGCGCGAGTGGCGCAAAACAGGCGCGTTCCGTCGCCTTACAACGGGGCGAGGCGCGTCTTAGCAGGGGGCGAATAGAGGCTATTAGCGTACAAAAAGTGAGGACAGCGCCCTCATACGGGCGGCTGTTCGCCAACGCCCACACTCCCGCGCCCATTCCAACCGAATGCCACCGAATACTACGCAGACGCTCGGCAGGCTCCGCCAGTAGAATCGGTAGGCGAATACCCCCCTCTTCCAGCGCCTCACGGCTCTCTAAGGCGTACAACAAAAATCGGGCGTTACCCAGAAATAGCGCCCCTGCAAACACCGCAACGCATCCTCCCCAGTAGCTATGCTCCCATCTGATAATCGCAGGGTGGAGCGTAACGATAACGCCGCCTATAAACGCCCATTTTTGAGAGCGGTTAGCGAACCATACCCTGAGCATTCCATAAGAGGCGAGACTAGCGAGAACTCCGCCCAGCCATACGCCCAGTATTGGATGCCATAAGAGTCGCCCGATTGCCAGAAAAAGCCCCTGCGCGGGCGGGTATTTCGACATATAGGTAGGGCGCATTAGCACATGAAAGGTTTCGTAATGCTCTGCGAAGGGCGGAGTAGGGTTCGTGATGCGACCATGCGCGAAGGTGTCCGCCGCAAGCAGGTAGCTGAACTCATCGTGTACCGTGGGAATAGGAACGCCCGTCCACGCAGTGGAGAGAGTCGGAATGAGAAGCGCAACCAATCCTATAACAAGGTAGCCCCGCAGAGGGCGTTCCAGAAAACGCTCTAGCGCGTCAGAGGGCGCTTTCAGGAGTCCGCTCAGAGGAGTCCCCAGCAGAACAGCGGCTCCGCAAAACGCCGCCATCAACGGCAAGGCGTTCAGTATTCTCCACCATAGCTCTACCATCTACTCCTCCTCGCATAGGCGAACGCCTCGCAACCCTCATCTATGGCTTTATCCCCAGTTTCACATAGGCGCTATGGTTTGGGTTGCGGTAGCCCAACGAGACGGCTTGAGTCGCAGCTTTCAGGGCTTCGTCCTTACGGTTCAGATTCAGCAAGCAGTCGGCGAGGTTCGCATAGTAGACTCCGCGCATACCGTCTAGTTCAATCGCTTTACGGTAGAACGGCTCCGCCTCCTTTGAGTTCTTGTAGATAAAGTTATAGAGTTGCCCCATTGCATTGGCGGGATAGGCGTCTTTGGGGTCTATCTTCATGGCTTTAAGGTAGAGGTCTTCCGCCTTATCGTAGTCTTTCTTCACATTTTGGTAGAGAGATGCCAACCCGAATATCGCTCCTGTGAAGTTTGGGTCGAGTTTGCTCGCTTTCGTGTACAGTGTCTCCGCCTCCACATAGTCTTTCTTAATGTCTTTGCAGAGGTTGGCGAGGTTGTAGTAGCCATTGACATCCGCAGGGTTCACTTCGATGGCTTTACGGAACAGTTTTTCCGCCTCCGCGTAGTCCTTCTTCTCGTTTTGGTAGAGTAGCGCGAGATTGTTCAGGGAGGTTCCCGCCGAGGGGTCGAGTTCCGCCGCCTTGCGAAGCAGTTTTTCTATTTCGGCGGGGTCTCTCTTGAGTTCCTGATAGAGGGTGGCTAGGTGAAGCGCAGGCGTGGCGTAGGAGCTATCCATCTCCATCGCTTGCCGATACTGTTTTTCCGCGTTTACGGGGTCTTTCTTGAGTTCGCGATAGACGTTCCCCATCTCATTGACGGGTCGTGGGTCGCGGGGCGCTATCTCCATCGCTTTGCGGAGGAGAGTTTCAGCGGTGTTCGCGTCTCTCTTCACCTTGCGGTTGAAGGTTGCGTAACTCAGGTATGCCGCTATCTCATTCGGAAACTTCTCCACCGCCTGAAGATAGGTCTTTTCCGCCTCTGCGGGGCTTTTTTTCGCCTCGCTGTAGAACTCGGCAAGCCCCGTTACGGGATAGGCGGAGGCGGGTTCAAGTTCTATCGCCTTCCGATACCACTTCTCCGCCTCTACATAGTCCTTTTTCTGGTTCTGGTAGAGGACGGCGAGGTTGTAGACGGGAGAGGCGGAGAAAGGGTCTACGTCCATCGCCTCCCGAAAAAACTTTTCGGCGGCTACATAGTCGCGCTTGTAGACCTGCGCGAGTACGCCTAGGTTGCTGATGGAGGGCGAGAAGTAGGGGTTGACCTCTATCGCCTTGAGGTAGAGAGCCTCTGCGCCGGGAAAGTCGTGTTTTACGTCCTTGTAGAGGTTTCCCAAGCCATTGAGGGGGTAGGGGCTAAAGGGGTCTACCTTCATCGCCTGACGGTAGAGGCGCTCCGCCTCCGGGTAGTCGCGCTTCACCTCCCGATAGAGGTTCGCCAAGCCGCTAAGAGCGGAAGCGTCCAGCGGGTCTAGCTCCATCGCTTTGCGGTAGAGGGTTTCGGCGGTTACGTAGTCGCGCTTGATGTTATGGTAGAGCGTGGCGAGGCTGTAGACGGGGGCGACTAAGTCCGGTTCTAGCTCCATCGCTTTACGGTAGAGGCGCTCCGCTTCCGGGTAGTCCTTTTTTATCATCTGCGTCAGCGAACCGAGGTTGCTAATAGGAAGCGCCGAGCGCGGGTCGAGTTCTATCGCCTTGCGATACATCTTCTCCGCGTTCACGTAGTCGCGCCGCGCCTCCTGATAGATAGTCCCAATCGCGTTTGTGGCGAGAGCGTTGTTAGGGTCGAGTTCTAGCGCTTTGAGGTAGGCTTTTTCCGCCTCGTCGTAGTTTTTGCGGGTGCTAAGGTAGAGCGTGCCGAGACGGAACTGCGCGTAGCTACTCTTAGGTTCCGTCTCTGTCGCCTTTTTGTAGAGCGGCTCCGCCTCCTTGAAGTTCTTGAAAATATCCCAGTTGATATTCGCGATGAAGTAGAGGAGGTGTACTGAGTTTCCTTCGGGTTTCAGGAGTTTTTGCGCCTCCTGCTTCGCCTCATCGTACTTTTTTTGCTTCGAGAGTTCATACGCCTTCTGGAAGCCTGTCTCGTAACTCTCTTCGGGCGTTGCGCCGATTTGCGGGGAAACGGCGCTCTCGCCCCCCTTGCCAGCGGGTAGCCCAATCGCAAGCGTAAGGGCGTTTATCTCGCCGCTCTGCACGGCGTAGGGGTCTTGAGCACCTCCCTCGTCTCGTAAGACAGCGCCGGGTACGGCTTTCGCGAGATAGTCTGTCAGGTTCTTAACGTGAATCGCTCCGGTTCCATCCGCCGCTTCGCCCCTATACGCCCGCTCAAGAAAGTAGCCAAAATAGCCTCTCTGTTTTCGCGCCCAGTAGCGGCTACGCTGTTGCGGCTTGGAGGAGAAGAGCGTTACGCCAGTCGCTCCTCTACCCAGTGCAAGGCGTTGGAGTTGCGCGTCCGTCCAGCGTATCGGTTGCGGAAAGAAGGTAGGGTTGATAGAGGGGATACCGTGCGTTACATCAAGATAGAGCAGTGTCGCCCTGCCTTTGAGGGCGGAGAGGGCGGACTGCCACTCTTTGGCGCTGATAGCGGTCTCCTCTAGCGTTTGAGGGGACGCGATGTTAGCGTCGTAGGGGAGTAGGTAGCTCTCTTTATCAAGCGCAATGCCATGCCCCGCGAAAAAGACGAGGAAGACATCCTCCGCCTGTCCCTGCTTTTGCCACTGCGAAATCTGGTTCAGAATATCCTTACGGGTAGGCTTCACGGCTCCATCGCTCGTAAGGAGTTGAACCTGGTTCGCTTTGAACTGCGCCTTCGCCTGTAGCGCCTGAGCGAGGGCTTTCGCATCGGCTACGGCGGTGGAAAGCGAGGCGATACGCGCCTTGTCCTGATAGTCATCAATGCCGATAATGAGGGCGTAACTCTCTGCATTCGCCCTAAACGCGAACGACAGAAGAAGAGCCGCAAACGCAAACCATACGAATTTTTTCATATTAAAACTCTCCAATATCGTGAATTTGTGAAAACCCGCGACGGCTGTTCACCTACAAAAGTTCGACGAGAGCGAGCGAAAATCCTACCGCTCTCTCGAAGAACGCTGTTTTTATAGAGGACGAGGACGGAAGCGAGAAAATTTGCAACTCCACCCTTGAATTTACGCGCCGAGTCAGGGTATAATTCGCGGGTCACAGGAGGAATTCACTTTGCCTAACATTAAGTCCGTCAAGAAAGACGTTATCAAGTCCCGCAAGAACCAAGTGCGTAACACCGCCGCCAAGTCCGCTTGCAAAACCTTCGTAAAGAAGGCGCGTGTTGCAGTGGAGACCAATAGCTCTCCCGAACAGGTTGCGGAGGCGATTCGCCTTGCTTGCAAAACGCTAGACAAAACCGCGGAGCGCGGCATTATTCACAAGCGACAGGCAGCGCGACGCAAGTCTCGCATCATGAAGCAAGCGAACAAGCTCGTCGTCGCTCAAGCCTAGTCTTCGTTTTCGTCTATAGATTTTCCAAAGCCCGCTTCTAGCGTCAGAAGCGGGCTTTGAGTCGTTGTTCATTTGGCTACACTCTCGCGAGAACTGAAACTACCCATGCCCAACCCGCCTAAAATAACACGCCGCGATTTCGCAACACAAGCCACCGCCCTCGTAGCCGCTACCGCCCTGCCACGAATAGAGGCGCGGGAGCGCGTTCGGACGGTTGCGTTTACCGCCATCCCTGGCGCATTAGACAACCCGTATAAGGGGTGGTGTCCCTATACCAACGCGGGCAAAATCCTGCAACCCTACTCTATGGTCTTTCGCTATGTGACGTGGCGAGAGCTGGAGCCCCGCGAGGGCGACTACCGATTCGCCGAGTGGGAGCGCAGGGACTGGGACGAGCCTTTGGCGAAGGGAAAGCATATCGTTTTTCGCGTCTACGCCGACTACCCCGGACAGCCCGTCGCGATACCCGAATGGCTCATCAAGCGCGGAGTGAAGATGACCCGCTACAAAGAGCATGGCGGGGGACTTTGTCCCGACTACAACAGCCCCCTTTTCATGGACGCGCTAGAGCGACTGATAGCGGCGTTGGGGCGGCGCTACGACGGACACCCCCGCGTTGCGTATGTTCAGTTCGGTTTTTTAGGGTTTTGGGGCGAGTGGCATACCTACCCTGTCAATAACCTCTTCGCCTCGCCTCCCAATCAAAATAGGGTGTTGGAGGCGGGGCGACGCGCTTTCCCCAATACCATACTGATGAACCGCTATCCGACGGGAGTTGCAGGCGAAAAGCGGTGGCTAGGATACTTCGACGATATGTTCCCGGAGGACACCGACGGCGAAGAGGAGTGGAAATTCCTGCCAAAAATGCGCGAAGCGGGACGCGCTCAAAACTGGAAGAGTCAGGCGATTGGCGGGGAGATGGTTCCTAGCGCGGCGAAAAAGTGGCTGGGTGACGGCTTCAACCTAACCATGGAGCGATTAGAGAGCGCCCACTTCAGTTGGGTAGGTCCCTACTGTCCCGCGATAGAGCCGGAACCCTCAGAAGCCTTTATCGCCCGCAGTCAGCGAATGGTGCGGCGCATGGGCTACGACTTCGCGTGGAGCGAGTTAGAGCTACCGCCCGCCCTGATAAGCGGCATCCCTTTCCACTTCACGCTACGCGGCGAGAATAGAGGAGTCGCCCCCTTCTATCATCGCTGGAGGCTAGAGTTCGCGCTACTAGACAGAAGCGGGAAGCCTGTAGCGCGAATACCGCTCCGCACCGATATACGTCAGTTTATGCCGGGCGCGATTCGCATAGAGGAGGAGATGGTATGCTCGGCGCGTCCCGGCGACTACTCGCTGGCGATAGGGCTTTGCGACCCCGCGACAAATCAGCCCGGTGTCAAGTTTGGAAACGACCTCCCTGTGGTGAAAGGGTGGACGACTCTGGCGGATGTTGAGGTTAGAGCGGAGTGACGCGCGTGTAACCCGCCTACCTCCCAAGTCGCGCTTTCGCGTTCTCCCACTGCACGCGCACCGCCTCCGGCGCGGTTCCTCCAAAGGATTTTCGCGCAGAGACGCTATAGTTCAGCGTAAGAACCTCTAGCGCCGACTCCGTATTTACCCCAAGAAGAGCGTGGAATGTCGCAAGCGTGGGCGCGTCCAAATCCTCTAGCGTTATCCCCTGTTCGATACAGTATCGCACCACTCTACCAACCACTTCGTGCGCCTCGCGGAAAGGTAGCCCCCGCCGCGCAAGATAGTCGGCGAGGTCGGTGGCGGTGGAGTAGTCGCCCCGCGCCGCGGCGAGCATACGCTCTCTGCGGAACTGAGCCGTCGCCAGAGTCTTTTGGAGGGCGGGAAGCACGAGGTGGAGAGTGTCCACTGCGTCGAAGACAGGCTCTTTGTCCTCCTGCAAGTCCTTGTTGTAGGTGAGCGGAAGTCCCTTCATCAGAGTAAGAAGCGCGATAAGGTCGCCATAGACGCGCCCCGTTTTGCCGCGCACCAACTCCGCTACGTCCGGGTTCTTCTTTTGCGGCATGATGCTACTGCCCGTCGTCACCGCGTCGTCTAGCAGAATGTAGCCAAACTCAGGCGTATTCCAGAGGATTATCTCCTCCGCAAGACGCGAGAGGTGCATGGCGAGAATACTTGCGAAGGCGAGGAACTCTATGAGGAAATCCCTATCCGCCACGCTGTCGAGGCTGTTTTCCAGAACCCCCTCGAAACCGAGTAGCTCCGCAACCTGATGGCGATTGATGGGGAAGCCTGTTCCCGCCAACGCGCCCGCGCCGAGCGGTAGCCGATTGACCCGCTTGCGCGTGTCCGCCAGTCGCTCCCTGTCTCTATCTAGCATCCAGAAGTAGGCGAGAAGGTGGTGCGCGAGAACGACGGGCTGGGCGTGTTGCAGGTGAGTGCAACCCGGTAGGATAGTCTCCATTTCGCGCTCCGCCAACGTGAGAAGCATACTCTGAAAGGCGGTCAGTTCTCCCTCCAGAGCGTCGCACTCCTCGCGCAGGTAGAGGCGTATGTCCGTCGCTATCTGGTCGTTTCGGCTACGAGCCGTGTGCAGTTTCCCCGCAACGGCTCCCAGCCGCTCCTTGAGAAGCCCCTCCACCGCCGTATGTACGTCCTCCGCGTCGGGTGGCAGAACGAGAATCTCCGCCTCAATCTCTTCGCGGAGAAGTTGTAGCCCGCCCACCAGTTGCGCGGACTCGTCTGCGGAGAGTATTCCCGTCGCGCCGAGCATGGTCGCGTGGGCGATACTTCCCGCAATATCTTGCCTCCACAACCTCGAATCGAAGACGAGGGAGTTATTTAGGCTCTCAATAAGAGCGTCGGTAGGCTCTTCAAAACGGCTTCCCCAAAGTTTGTTCACGTTGTCTCCCTACTTGCTGTTCTTGAGAAGCCAGTACATTCGCGACTGTAGCCCGTGCATCTTGACCATGCCCGTCGAGTCCGCTTGGTCGAAGGTCTTGCTATCGAAGGAGGCGAGGTCTTCGTTGTAGAGGGCGTTTCGGCTGTCGCGCCCGACAACTATTGCGCTTCCTTTTGCGAGTCGCATGGTGACGGTTCCGGTGACGCGCTCTTGAATTTTGTTGATAAAGGCTTCGAGGTCTTCCTTGAGGGGGTCGTACCAGAGTCCC
>CAIJLM010000068.1 GCA_903821495.1 uncultured Chthonomonas sp.
CTTGAGGCGGTTTGTTTTAGCGACTTAACTCTACCTCACAAGTTGCCTGATGTCGTAACACGTAGTTTGTCTACATACTTTTACCGGAAACTAAAGTGTAATGGCTATCGGGAAAACATGAATGACCATGAACATAGGGGAGGGGGGCTATCTGATAGTCACTCCAAATCGGCGTTATCAAAGAGCGAGAACGACTCTACTCGTTGCGCCGTCTGTTTTAGGGCGGGCGCATCCGTGATGAGTTTCATAGGTTGAGTCGCTAACTCCCTATCAATAGCGATAGCTCCGAGTTCTACCAGTTGAGATTCGGCTTTCGCGCCTCGCAGAACGTAGACGGTTCTATTCTCCCTCAACGCCTCCATAGCCCCTTGCCACGTCCCTCCCTTGCCGACTTCGCACTCAGCGAGCAGGGTAGCGTCGGCGCAGAGGTGGATAAGGCGATTGCGGGACATAGCGTTACCCACCTCGAAACGCGCTTCGGGGTGAACCTCCGACATGAGGCAGAGGCGGCTCTCCATAATGGCGCGGCGGTAGGCTCTGTTTCCCGACTCTTTGAGTAGAGAGTCCGCAAGTACGCCCACTGCACTCCCGCCAGTGTCTACGCACGCGCTCATAACGACAGTATCCACCCCCCGCGCTCCGCCGGAAACAACGGCGATACTATCGCGGGCGCAAGCCGCGCCTATCGCCTCCGCATCGGCGAGTCGCTCTTCCGAAGCGTTGCGAGAGCCGACAACGGCAAGGGTTGAGTCTGTAAACGCCTCTAGGCTACCGCACCCGAAAAGTAGGGCGGGCGCTCTCACACGGAGACGCTTGAAGCGCGACGGGTACGCCTCATCTGACCATGAGAGCGCCCAGAGACCAGACTGCAACCAGCGGTCAAGCGATTGAAACACTCCTAGCCCGCGTTCCAGAAGGGCTTTCAGGCGCAGAGGGTCGATAGGGCAACCCTCTAACGGCGGCTCCCCTGTCATCATAGCGAAAGCCGCTTCTGGGGTGGTTCCTAGCCAGCGGCGAAACTGCAAAAACTCCGAGTTTGTCAGGGGCTTGGCGGCGTTCGCCGCCCACCGCGCCGTCAGGAGAGTAGCGAGTTTAGTTGCGGGGGGCAGTTCAGTCATCGTCGTCCTTACGGCGCGTAGAACAGAGCGCAAATGGAATCACCGGGCAGGAGGTCGCTTCTCGAAGTAAAGCCCCCGCCACCGTGAAAGTCCAGCCGGAATCTACCGCGTCGTCTACCAGCAGAACGGCTCCCGCTCTTGTTTCGCGGATAGCGAAGGCTCCATCCAGATTATGCGCCTGATGAACGCTGTTCTTCTGCATCTTCTGGGGTTCATTCACTCTTATTTTTTCTAGCGCCTCTATGTACTCAATATGTAGCGCCTTCGCCAGCCGCTTTGCAAAATCGGGGGCGAGGGTCGGATGACTCTGGGAGGGAACTGAGGAGACCCAGCGCAACGGCGCGGAGAGGCGTAAGCGTCCCAGCGCTTCTAGCGCGGCTCCAAGTATCGCCTCCCGATAACTTCCGGCGGCTGTGTCCTCTTGCACCCATGCTCCAACCACAGGCTCTCCCCATCGTGAGAGGCAGACTCCCTCTTCACAACGTTGCGCCTCTCCTATGCGCCCCGTGAAGCCGTAGGTCGGCAAGGCTCCTGAAACCCACTGCTTGCGCGGTATTATCGGGAACTCGCCTCGGCGCAAAAATGTTAAGGCGCTCATCACAACCTCATCCGAAACGTCGGAACTGATAATCTCTCGCCCTAGGCAGTTGTAGCACCGTTCGCAGGGCGCGGCGGCGGGGTCGTCAAGCTCCTTCTGCACAACCATCATCAGGCACTCTTCTGTTGTTGCGAAATCAACAAACCGCCTCCGCTCCTCCTGTCGGCGATTCGTGAGAGCCGCCTCGCGCTCCGCATCGTGTGTATACGGGACGAGAGTGCGCTGATAGGCTCTTTCGACTTTCACAATAGGCGAAGGGGAGAGGACGCTCAACGCCTTCAGCGTCTTCTCTATCTCGCCCTGCGTCATATTTAATTTCTGTTTCAGCTTGGTTGAACTCATCGCCTCTTCGTCCAACGCCTCCAGAACCGCTCTCACGTCCTGCTCAGGGGGGCGGGCGTTATTGACAAACCACTCGTGAATACGTTCATCTTCGCTACCGACAAACAGTATCGCGACCGCCTCCGAGATAGCGCGTCCCGCCCTACCAATCTGCTGATAGTACGCCACAAGGTTGCCCGGACTCTGAAAGTGAACCACAAAACCTAAATCGGGCTTATCGAAGCCCATGCCTAGCGCGACAGTTGCGACCAGCGCCTTCACCTCGTTCTTGAGAAGTCTGTCTTCTAGCGCGATTTTCGCTTCCGCAGACAGCCCCGCATGATAGGCGACGACGGGGTAGCCCTGCTTTTGAAGCCACTGCGCCACGCGCTCCGCATCGTCTTGTGTAAGGGCGTAGATGATTCCTGAGTTGGGGAGTTCGGAGAGGTGTTCGGAGAGCCACGCGAGGCGTTGCGCCACGCCCTTTTGGGCGATGACCTGTAGGCGGAGGCTTTTTCGGGCGAGGGAGCCGCGAAGAACTTTTATGTCTGACCCTATCTGCCGCTTGATGTCTTCAACCACGCGGTCATTGGCAGTAGCCGTTGTCGCGAGAACGGCGGTTGTCGGCGGCAGATTGCGGATTAACTCCCCGATACGCTGATAGTCTGGGCGGAAGTCGTGCCCCCAATCCGAGATACAGTGCGCCTCGTCAATAACAATCAGCCCTACTTTGGAGAGACTCGTAGAGCTGACTAGACTGCGGAAACCATCGTTCGCTAACCTTTCAGGGGAGATAAGCAGGAGGTCAACCTCATCCGCTCTCAGGCTCTCCTCTATCTCCGCCCAGTCGTCTTTGTTGCCGCTCGTATACTGTCGGGATTTTATCCCAAGTCGCTCGGCGGCGCGTAGTTGGTCGCGCATAAGCGATAGGAGGGGCGATACTACTAAGGTTGGACCTCTGCCTCTATCTCTTAATAGGCGCGTCGCGATGAAGTAGACGATGCTTTTGCCCCACCCCGTCGCTTGAACCACAAGGGCGCGGTGCGGCGGCTCTATCACAGCGCGGATAGCGTCTTGTTGTCCTTCGCGGAACTCCGCGTCGGGGTTTTGAAGCGATTCTCGTAGTAGTCTCGTAACTTTATTCATAGCGAAAGACTCCTTTAACCTCTCCCCAACCCCTCTCCGAAACGGCGAGGGGCGAATGCCCAATATTGGAAGGCTTTCTGGTTTCTCAAAGGTCGGCGGAGAACGGGCGCATCCCAAGTCTCCCCGCTTGCGAAGGGCTTCACTGGGGTATGTATGACTTCTGTATCCAAAAAACGGTATCGCAATACAGATGTGCCTATAGGTCAAGCCTTTCTCCCGAATCGGGAGAAAGGTGTCCGCAGGACGGAATGAGGGACGGGTACAGATAAGCCTCCCATGTCTCAAACCTCTCC
>CAIJLM010000069.1 GCA_903821495.1 uncultured Chthonomonas sp.
GGAAAGAAATTTGGGGATATTTGGGTTTGAAAGACAAGTCTGCGCTAGCTTCTTCGTCTACTGTGTATAAGCAATTATTAAGTACCGAGCTGATGACAGCCAAATTGCTCATGCTGGTTGCACAGGGTGCGCAAACACGAGCCCAAGCAATACTAGTACAACACGGTAATTTGTCATTACTTTGCTCCGACGTTACTGATTATTCTGGACGCAAGTTTAAGAGTATTGTAATGTCTCACGCAAATTAACATAGCTCATCTCGCAGTAATCGACTCGATACAAATTTTATTTTCAGATTTTCGTAGGCTGGGCAAAGCGCGGAGCGCGTGCCCAACAATGGATATGATTTATGCTCTTTTCAGGACTGCTATTGCTTCGTTGATAATGTCATCGGGCAAGTGATTAATTTTTTTATCACAGGCCAAGCGTAAGGCCGTCACAATCAGTTGATGCGCTTGCCGTGGATTACCTTTTGATGCCATTCGAAGAAGTTCAATGCCAGAATCAGACAAGAGGTTGTGAGTACATCCCGCCTGAGCGAACCCATGCGTTAATAATTGCTTAAATGCCTCACGATCATTTATCGGCTTTAGTTCAACGCGTGCCTGGATCCGTGAAGCCAGAGCTCTATTAATAGGCCTGTCGATATCACGTGCAAGCTCAGGATGACCTACCAGCCAGACGGTCATGTACTCTTTCGAATCAAAGACAAAGTTTAAAAACGCAGGGAAATCTCGAAAAAATTCAAATGGCAAATTTTGAGCTTCATCAATAATAAGTATAGGCAGCACATTTTTTTGTGTTGCAAGATGCATGATGTGAGCCTTAATGTCACGCCACAGCTGCGCGCGACGGTAAGACGGCTGCACACCCAACACAATAGCCAACTCTCGATAGAAATCCAACCGACCAAAGTCGGTGTCAGCAATATAGAAAACCATATATTGATGCGGGTTTAGTGGTCGTGTGACTTGACGTAAAGCGGCTGTTTTCCCTAGTCCAGGTTCAGCCGTTAGCAGGCCAACACCCGGTGATTGCAACAACCAGTTAAATTGCTGTTCAAGCCCGGTTAATTGACCGTCATCCCAGAGTGTCAAGGATTCTTTACCTAATGGGGGCTGTGTTAATCCAAAAAATGATTTGTACATTTTAAATCTCCTCCTCTTGAATGAGTAAAGCACAACGATCTATGTAATCTTGATGTACCATTTCCACCATTGACTCACTGGGTTGCATGGTGTTTGTTTCCTCATGATGCGGTTTTTGACGGTTACGATGCATGTTAGTAATACGGTCAATCGGATGCGCTTGGCCTAAGTTATCGCCAATTGAGTTTTCAATTCGTAAAATGGTTTGTGTATGCGGATCAACCACTAATGTGACTTTTTCACCCACCAAATTATGGTGCACCTCAAAGCAATGCCCATCCCAACTGACGGTTCCATCCTTGCGCACGGTGCGTACAACATAATGACAAAAAATATCATCAAGTCGTTCGGCAATGGAGGTTGTTAACGGTCGCACATGTAATAAATCTTGACGCCAGCGCCCAACAGGGGTCTGATGTTGATTGGTATCAAGCTTATCCAAACCAGCATGTGGTCTGGCGTGATAAACGGATTCAATCCAAGCCCACAGACGCGTATTTAATTCATCGATGTTGGCTACTCGATTAAGATCAAGCTCATCCAAGAACTGCTCGCGAAATGTACGGTGAAAGCGTTCCAGCTTCCCTTTGCCTTCGGGGGAATATGGCTTGCAGTAAATCAATCGAATCTCTAATCGAGCACAAATTGCTTGTAATGTTCCCGATTTGTAGGCAGCCCCATTATCAACAAGGAGTTTATAGGGACGGCCTCGTTTAAGAATGGCTTGCTTTAATACGCCTTCGATATCAAGCGCTGTTTCACCAAAACAAAAAGCAGAATGCGCCAGTAATCGCGAGGCATCATCCATGAGTGAAACTAGATACGTTTTACGCATTCCATCTTTTGTTTGAATGCTTGGCCCATGCAGTACATCGCCTTGCCATAACTCACCCGCGCGCGCAGCCACGAATGAACGATGTTCGATGGTATTCACGCTGGGTAAAATCCGCTTGGATAATTGAAGCTGCTTTAAAAATCGATGTACCGATGCCCGTGCGACAGTTCCTTTAGAAACAAGACCAGATGATTCAATCATGGTAATCAATAGATTTATAGAACGGGATGGATTATCTTGTTTCAGCTCTAACAATTTCGATTGAACACTAGGCGATAGTTGCGTTGACCCTTTATCCATACGCACCTTGGGTTGTAGAGCATCAATACCGCCACGCATCCAATCATAGTACCAACGCTTAATGGTCTCATGACTCAAGTATGTCCGTCTTGAGTTAGGAATATCATAAGCTTTTGAAGCTAATTCACGGATAATTGTTGAAACTTCACCACGCTTTAGTTCTCCTCGACTCGCCAATGGCCCTAACACCATCAAGCGGAACAAAGCATCAGGGTGTAGTGGTCTACTCACTGTTTTCTCCAGTTATTGTTTAATTGAGAAAGTGAGTTAACCAGAAATTTGATGTCAGGGTGAATGGGCAAAGTGTGTGGAGTTCATATCCAGTCTAAATAATAAGCATCCCACCCTATGATACCATTACGCGTTCATGGAACAGATACCCCCGCAACATGACAAAGACGCATCGCCGTACTGAGTGATAATTTATCAAAAACATGCCGCCAGAAAGCAACGGGCTCGGTAAGCAAACCAAATGATGGAAATTTGGTACAAAGCGCGTCTTTATGTGAATTAAATTGTACAATAATCCAAGCAACCCAACGTGTAATAGTATGGCGTGATGGTTTAACCTTTTTCTCAACAGCACGAGCACTTCCCTCCAAAAAAAATTGTAAAATTGCGGCTTGCTGCGTTTCCCATAAATACCAACGCCGAGGCGGGATACATTCAGGCAACACAGAGCATGTCTTCCCACAACCATCGCAATAATAACGTTGAATATAAATAAGATTTAGTGATTCACTAGCTGAGTTAATGCGATCTGATTTGCGCGAATAACATCCATGACACCAAGGCTTGGATCGACCACAGCCAGGACAAAATGCTAACCGTTCTATTTTATCATCATGACATTGCTCTACGTATTGCAGTAACGACATGATTCCTGCCAAAATATACATCATGTGCCCCTCCATTGAATGAATCAATATTATGCAGTACTACCATGAGCGCTACCCTGATAATTTATCCGCCATTCAACTCTATGTTACTGAGTCCAATATTGATTTACCTCAAGGTGTTTATGCTTTTCTTGAAGCTTATTGCTGTAACCCTCACTGTGAATGTATGGTAGTTAAAATTGAAATTGTCAAACAATCCTCTAGAGATTTGGATTATTTTGAAACATCGGATACACCAGTCGCAACACTTCAATATGAATGGGGCTCACCTCTTTCAGACGAAAACCCGTCCTTTACGGAAGAGGCCTATCAATCTGAGTGGGCTAATGCAGCACGCGAAGCCTTTATTGATTATGTGAAAGTCGCTCCAGATTATAACGAAGAGCGAAACACGCCTCACCGCGCAGGGCGAAAACGTCCCTCGACTTCCTTCCGCGTATGAGAAATGGCGTAAATACCTTAGCGATACCGCAAGCAAAGACCCGACAAACCCCTTCTACGCATGGGCGATTCTCTCTCAAACCACGCCGCAAGACTACCTAAAACGACGCGACGATGTGATACGACAGCTACGTGACCTATCGGCGCAGGCGGAGCGCATACGCTCGAAACAAGAGGTCTTTGAAGACTTCTCGAAGCCGGGATACGAGGGCTGGTATACCACAGGAGCCGCCTTCGGGGACGAACCGCGCCGCCTCTCGCCTGTCCTCTCCGAGGGCGAACCTCGCCTAATAGCGGTACTGGGGAGCGGAGTCGCGGACAGCGGGGCGGTAAGCTCTCGTTTCGCGGGCACGCTTCGCTCTAAGACCTTCGATATTGGTAAGAAGTATGTCCATTTCCGTATGCAGGGGAGCGGCGGCTGTTTTGCACGGCTGATTATTGAGGGCTTTCAGCGCATACAGTTCCCCATCTATGGCGGGCTACGCATCGAACCCAACGCACCCGAACTGCGCTGGTACACCATGGACGTAAGCAAATGGGCGGGGCTAAAGGCGTACATAGAGTTTGTAGACAACGGCGCGGGGCGTATCGCGGTGGACGAAATCGCGTTCTCAGATTCGCCAGAAACCGCCCCCGCGGCGAGTTCGCCGGATAACTCTTGGCTATGGCGACTGACGACAGCGGAAGCCCGCACTCTGGACGGGCTGGCGGCATTCTATCAGAGCGTTTTGCGAAATGCGATTCAACGCTTCACGATAGGTCAGGGCGACGATGCAGGCGTTGAGAACCTACTGCCTGTCATTAACTGGATGCTCCAAACGTTCCCGCTACTCGAAGAGAGAACGCGCAAAGCCGCCTACAGCCCCGCGCTACCAAGCGAATGGGGGGATTTCCATAAGAGCGAACAGGCTATCCCGATAGGAGAGTTGATTCAGGTAGCGCAGGACGGCACGGGCGTAGATGAGCGCGTACAACTGCGCGGCAACCCCAAAAATCTGGGCGCAGTGGCTCCGCGCCGCTTCATTGAGGTCTTTTTTGGGACGCAACCTTTCCAGAACACAGCCTCTTGCGGTCGCCTCGAACTCGCGCAAAAGATGGTATCGCCACAGAACCCGCTTCTGCCCCGCGTTATCGCAAACAGAATCTGGCACTACCATTTTGGACGCGGTATCGTCAAGACTGTAGACGACTTTGGGCTTCGCTCGGACACGCCCTCGCACCGCGAACTGCTAGACTGGCTGGCGAACGACCTGATTCGCAACGACTGGTCAATTAAGCATCTACACCGCCTGATACTTCTCTCGAACACCTATCAGATGGCAAGCGACCTCGCCCCCGCAAAAGAGGCGAAAGACCCGACGAACCAACTCTTGCACCGTATGCCCGTTCGGCGGCTTGAGGCGGAGGAGATTCGAGACGCGATTCTAGCGGTATCAGGGCGGCTTGATAGAACGATGTTTGGGGCGAGCGTCCTCCCCTATCTCACAACAAGTATGGAGGGGCGCGGTAGACCGGGAACTTCGGGACCTCTGGACGGCAAGGGGCGGCGCAGTATCTATATTGGCGTTCGACGCAACTTTCTGTCGCCGATGTTCCTCGCTTTCGACTACCCGATTCCATTCAACACGATGGGTAGGCGTAGCGTCTCCAACGTCCCAGCGCAAGCCCTCGTGCTGATGAACAATCCGTTCGTGGTAGAGCAGTCTAAACTGTGGGCGGAGCGTGTCGCCGCGCAGAACCAATCCGCTCAAGCCAAGATACAGGAGATGTACCTGACCGCCTTTGGAAGACCCGCAAAACCTGATGAGGTCGCCACCGCGCTCGACTTCCTGAAATCGCAGGAGGCGAACTACGGACAGCCGAACGACGCTCGCGCATGGCAAGACCTGTGCCATGTGCTTTTCAACGTGAAAGAGTTTATTTTTACGCCGTAGCCCTCGCCGCCATGTCGGCATTGGTATCTTGAGAACAGGGGAATGAAAGCAAGGGGTAGTACGGCTACCCCCGTATCCATACCCTCAACGCGCCCACCGACACAAACCCCAACTCAAGAGACTCCCGCAGAGCCTCCTCCGCCTCGTATCCCACAAGGGCGCAACCGGAAAAAGCGCGACTAACTTCTACAAAAAATCCCTCTCGATAACGCTTTGAATCCCCCTTTGGAACAAATATGTTCGACACGCCTACAACCTCGCCTGTCCGATTCGCAATGCCCCCCGCTACTATCGCGCCCCCCTCTTTCGCAACGAAAAACGCCACGTCACAACGCTCCAACAAGGCAGGGAGAAAAATAGGCTGATAGTTCGCTTCCGCCGCTTCGCCGCTCCAAGCCGCTTCCCAAAGTCTGAGGTCATCGGGAGTTTGAGCCTGTTCCCAATCTACCCCGCTGATACTTGCATCCCTATCTGAGTAGGAAGCGTCTCTGACTATCCACTCCGCGTCGAAAGAGAGGGGAAAGCCGTAGGGCGCAAGGTCGAGGGCGCGAAAACTGTCCTTCACGCCACACCCCGCAGGCAAATCTAGTCGGCTTATCTCCTGTTCGAGAAGGGAGGCGGGAACGGTATCGGTTAAGGTGATAGCGTTGGGGTAGTAGCGGGGAGTCGGGCTACGGTTGCGCCATAGCGTAGGCGAAAACTCTCCGGGGATGCCGTGCGCCTGACACACGGTATCGCACCAGAGAGCGTTATTTTGAACGGCGTGTAGGAGGCGATTGTCGGTCATTATAGCCCGAATATCTCCTCTAGCGTAGCCCCCACCGAGTCCTCGTCGTGATGCCCGATAACGCGCCCCGCCACCGCCTTCAGCGCAGGTTTTGCATTTCCTACGGCGATACCTAGCCCCGCCGCTTGAAGAAGCGGAATGTCGTTATTCCCATCGCCAAACGCCAACGTCTCCGACATATCTACGCCCAAACGCTCGGCTACAAGGCGAAGCGCGGCTCCTTTATTGGCGTGTAGCGGCATAAACTCAAGGTATTCGTCCGTCGTCTTCGTGATGTAGAGATACTTCCCCAACATCTCCTTGAAGATAGGCGCAAGCGCGTCGGTTCGCTCTGGCGAATCCACGATAACGAGTTTAGTGGAGGATAGCCCGCGCATCTGCGCGTAGAAGTCCGGGATGAGTTTGAGCGGAACTTTTGTGCGGGTGTGGTAGAGTTGGAGCCATGAGGTGTACTCCTTGCTATACACCACATCATCGCGGTAGTAGTTCAGTTGGAGGTTATGCTCTTCGCAGTAGTCCATAACAGGAGTGCAGAGGTCTCCCGAAATACTCTCATCCAGCCAGATTTCGTTGGAGCGCGAGGTACGCACCATCGCCCCGTTGCAGGAGATTATCGGCGCGTCTAGGTTCAGTTTGTCTGCGAATCTCAGGGCGGAGGAGTGGATTCGCCCGGAAGCGAGAACCACATTGACCCCCTTCTTCAAGATGCCTTGCACAGCCCGTTCGTTCCGCTCGGAGAGTTCTTGATGGGAGTCGAGAAGCGTATCGTCCAAGTCGAGGGCGCAGAGGCGATAGGGTAGTACCGTCAAAAGTCTGTCCTTTCCGTTAGTCAAACAGCGAAGTTATCGAAAGATTGTTCGTAGAGCGATAGATAGCCTCTGTAAATAGCGAAGCGATGGAGAGTACCGTGATTTTGGGATGACGCTTTTCGGGCGGAATCGGAACCGAATCGGTGATAATAATCTCCGCAATTTCGGGGCGTGAACAGAGCCGCTCTACCGCGTTACCCGCCAGTATCCCGTGCGTTGCGGCGACATGAATCTCAGGGCGGCAACCGTGCGCTAGAAGCGCGTCTACCGCCTGAATAATACTTCCCCCCGTCGTTATCATGTCCTCCACAATGAGCGGGATTTTGTTTTTTACATCCCCTGCGAGGTGGGTAACTTCGCTCACCATGTGTTCGGGGTGATGCTTGTAGCCGACGGCGAGGGGAGCCTTTAAGACCGCCGCAACCTTCCGCACCTTCTTCACGCGCCCTTCATCGGGGGAGACTATCACAACATCCTGCATCGTGTCTCGCCACTTCTCAAGGAAATAGTTCGTGAAAAGTTTGTCCGCCGTCAGGTGGTCTACTGGGATATTGAAAAACCCTTGTATCGCGTCGGCGTGTAAATCGAGGCACATCACACGGTCAGCCCCCGCAATCGTAAGCATATCAGCGATAAGTTTCGCGGTTATAGGCTCTCTGGGACGGTCTTTTTTCTCTTGGCGGGCGTAGCCGTAGTAAGGGATAACGGGTGTGATACGCCATGCGGAAGCCCGTCGCAGAGCGTCCAACGCCGCAAGTAGTATCATGATATTTGTGTCTACGGGCGGGCAGGTTGGTTGGATGAAATAGACATCGGCTCCGCGCACGCTCTCCTCAAAACGAATAAAGTTCTCTCCATCGGAGAACTGTTTGTAGTGCATTTTGCCGAGCGACATCTGCATCCCATCGGCAATTTTTTGCGCTAGTTCAGGATGGCTGGGGCCCGCGAAGATACGTACCTCATGCGCCAACGGCAGTATCTCTCTCTGTTGTTCTGACATCTCTCCTAAAACATTCCTTCCTTTTCCGCTTACCAAGGCTAGTTAGTGGTTCGGCGGCGCATCATTTCCCTTCTCTCAAGTCAATCCCCTCTCCCATCAGTGGAAGAGGGGCGACCAGAAGAGATGTGGGGGAAACGCGGTTCCGAACTCTTGTTATTTACCCACACAGTAGAGGCGGGTATTTGTGCGAATGAAGAGGTTGTTATACGCTACCGCAATCGTAGAGCGTAGTTCGTTCTCTTCTCCCGCCATAGCGTTCTGCGCCAAAAGGGAGCCGTTCTGCGCCGAAAAGACGAAGACCTCCCCGCGCAGGCTCATCGCATAGATTTTACCGTCCGCCCCCGTAGGCGACCCCCAACACATCGGAATACCGGGCACTTTGGTTGTCCAAATCGGGTTGCCTGTCGCGGGGTCTACGCAGGTCAACGCCTTCTTAACATCGCTCAAGACATAGAACTTGCCCTCATAGAAGAGCGGCGTGGGAACATCAGAGGTCGTGTCCCCTTTCGCCTCGCTCTGCCATACGAGAGGGGCTTGCCCTGTTCCGCCCAACTTCGCGGCGTAGACGGGAGCGCGTTTGGGCGCGCACGCCAACACCACGCCCGCCCCTGCCACAGGGGAGGGAACTAACCGCCACCACACTTCGTTATGGTTTGGGTTCCATGTTCCCCAGCGCCACAACTCTTTCCCGTTTTCGGGGTCGTGTCCGGTTAGGTAGTCGCCGCCCGCAATGAGTATCTCTTTGCGTCCGTTATGCTGATAGGGAATGGGGGTGCTATACGCCTCCCGCGACTCCATCTTAGCGTCCGTCGGGCGTTCCGAGCGCCACAACTCCTTCCCTGTCTCTGGGTTCAACGCCAAAAGGTAAGAAGAGCTACCCTGCTTACCGCGATTGCTCACCGTCTGGTCTCTCTGCAAAACCTGCAAGTAGAGTCTACCCGCATAGAGTATTGGGCTACTAGAAAACGTCCAGTTAAAACAGAAATCTCCGTTCTCTTTTTGCAGATTGAGTTGCCATATTTTCTCGCCTTTCATAGTGAAAGCGGCGAGGTCGCCATTTCCAAAAAAGAAGACGACGCGCTTGCCATCGGTGACAGGAGAGGGAGAGGCGTAGTTACCGCGCTCATCAATCTGAACTTTGTTCCCCTGCCCATCAGGAAGATAGCCTGTGCCGATAGAGCGTTTCCAGAGTTGCGCTCCTGTACTTCTATCGAAGCACAGACCGAGGAGTTCCTGCGTTTTCAGGTCGGCGGCGGTAACAAAAACATAGTTCTTCCAGATGACGGGGGTACCGGCGGAGGGACCCGGTAGCTCTGCAGACCACTTGACTCCTTCGGTAGGGGAGAACTTTACGGGGAGATTGGCGGCGTTTATGGAGCCGTTGTAGTTGGGACCTCGCCAGTTCGCCCAGTCTTGCGCCTGTGCAAGACTGGCGCTCGCCAAAAGGCTTCCCAGCGTAAGGAGGACGTTTTTCCAGAGTCGCGGCATGGCTTAAATCTCGCTTTCTTTGTCATGGAGAGTGTAGAGACAGATGGGAAGGAGTTCGGCGCGAGTAGGGCAGACTCCTGCAAATAGTTGCGATAGTTATTTACGCTGTAGAACTTCGCTTGCTCTATTCCATTGTTGGGCGCTCATCGCTAAATAACAACTGTTCAACAGAAGTTCGCGTCAGTACTTCAAAATCAACACCTCATGCACCTCTTCCACCAACGCTTCGATACGTGAACCCCGCCGCGTGAGGCGCGTCTTTTTGTTTAACGCTACCGCCGACTTGAAGGGTTGAGAGACCTCCACCTGTACGCGAAACAGAGGAGCCTCCTCCATCAAGGCGGGGAGAACGAAGGGGCGGTCGTGAGCGGGTATCGTCTGCGGAGGTGAGTTGTAGCCGAGAACGTGAATTCGCAGAGTTCGCGTCGCGGGGTCGTCGGTTATCACGCTCTCCACCGTTGCGGGGGCGGTAATACGAACACGGGGCTTAGGGTTCAGTAGGCGGATGGCGTTGCGAAGCAGGTAACGCGCCTCTGAAATGGCGTGTTCGCTTCCCGTGGCGTAGTCCGGCGACCCCGTGAAGGCGAGAACGCGCCCCTTTCCTACCGTATTCAGAAGTATCGCGGCTCCCACAGGCGAATCGGCGCTCTGGGGCCAGTCCGTCCCCTCTTTGCCCTGTAGTTGGCGCACTGTGCGATGCGGTTTGAGTAGTTCGCCAACGGGTAGAGCTGTGGTCGGCGCGAAGATTCCCGCATATCCCTTCACCAGAAAATGCCAATCGGGACGAATCCCCTCTTCAAGCGCCGCGTTCTCCTGCAAAACGCTACGGGCGGGCAGGCGAACATGATTGTCCAGAGAGTTGAGTTTGCCCTTGAACTTCGCCCCGATAAGCGTTTCCAAACCGCTCTCTTTTTGGAGATTCCCGCGTTCGTCGTAACATCCGCTCAAACCTGTCACAACGAGGTTTCCCCCCTGCATAGTATAGGTTGTTAGGAGGGCTATCTCTTTCGCTTTCAGTATCCCGACGTTGGGGAGGCAGATAACCGGATATTTTTGAAGCGTTTCGAGATTGGCGTTTTCATCGAGGACAACGCCGTAGGGAATATGCTCATAGACCAGCGCCCTCTGCGCTCCTTGAAACGACTGAAAGTAGTCGCTCGGCTTATCGCGCCCCACCCAGTCACGGGTTCCGCTACTGAACCAGATTCCGACCTCCGCGACGGGCGTGTGTCCGAAATGCTCTCGCTTGCGCCGAACCTCAGCGAACGCCTCCCCGATACGGTCATAAGCGAGAGGGTCTAGCCACCCATCGTAGGCGGTTTTATCCACCATCGTCACAAACGCGCCGTGCGCCAGAAGGGTGAACATCTCCCAACGAATGTCGGCGAGAGGGCGCGTCGTCTGGTCGTGGTACATACGAACGCCTCGCTGCATAGCCACCTGAAAGGGTGAATTGGGGGTCGAAGCGCGATAGAACTCCGCATTCAGCCCCACCGTCAACGCGCCAAAGCCCCATACGCCCGTCTCGCCCGTCACGAAGTCGCCGTTGTTGGCGTGCTGAACGGGTCTCTGCCCCACCTCCCACGAGAAGGGCGGGTTGCCGTGATAGTTGAAATCTACCGTCGTAGCGGGGTTGGTAGAGCGCACGTAAGCCGCGAGGTCGCGCTCAAAGCGTTGGCTTGTGCGATAGCGAAACTCTAGGATACTGTTCCATTCGGCGTTCCATGCTACGCCTTTGGGGAGCGGGGAGCCGTTCTCCTTCTCGAACTCTCGCTTGCAGTAGTCGCACCAACATCCGTGCGGAGCGCCAAACCCCTGGTCTACCATATCGAGGTGAAAGCCGTCTATTCCGTAGGACAGCATCTCCCCAAGTTGTTGTTTGATAAACTCTCGGTAGGGGGAGTTGAAGCAGACAAGGTGGTCAATCGGTTTGCCGTCCTTGTCTCTCGCTCTCCATTCGGGGCGGGCGCGGAGGGTTTGCGCGGGGTACTGCAAAACGCAGTAGGCGATAAGCGGGATGTGTAGTCTTCTCGCCTCCTCTACCGCCTCGCGCAATACGTCGCGCTTGCCTAGCCCCGGCGCTTTTGGCTGGAATTTCGAGTCGTAGTAGGCGTATTCGCCGTCTCGCGCCCAAATCACTACATATTCGGAGTGGGCTTTGACGCACTTTTGAACCACTTCACGCCCGTTGAACCTCGCGGCGTAGCCTATATCGCTAGGGTCGCTTCCAAACTGCGCCCCTGTGGGCCCCACCTCCATTCCTACCAGAGAGGCGCGAAACCAAGGAGTTTGGGGCGGTTGGAAGCGGGGAGAGAGTAGGGAGAGGCAGAGGCTTAACGTGAGCCACATAGCGGAGTGTCCTTTTAGCGTTTTACGAACAAATCATCGTTCTGATTCACAGAGTATCCCCTATTCGCGCATCTTCCTCTACGGAACAACATCGAAGACGATATTCGCGTTGGTATAGATACAGATTTCAGCGGCGATTTTCATCGCCTCCTGTGCGATTTCGAGGGCGGAGAGTTCGGTGTTGCGTATCAGGGCTTTTGCGGCGGCGGTAGCGAACGCGCCCCCAGAGCCGATACCCGCCACGCCATCGTCCGGCTCCACCACATTGCCATCGCCAGAGAGAATATACAGGCGGTCGCCATCCGTCACGAGCATCATCGCTTCGAGGCGACGCAGGATTCTATCCGTGCGCCACTCTTTCGCGAACTCAATCACGGCGCGGGTTAGGTTGCCGTTGGTCGCCTCTAACTTACGCTCAAAGGTGTCGGCAAGGCTCTGCGCGTCCGCCACAGAACCCGCGAACCCTGTCAAAACTTTGTTCTGATAGAGGCGGCGCACTTTTTTCGCGGTATGCTTGAGGATGGTCTGCCCTAGTGTAACCTGACCATCCCCCGCTATCGCAACCTGATTGTCTTTTCGCACGGCGATAATCGTCGTTGCGTGTAGTTTTTGTTCAGCGCTCATCGTGTCTTTATCCTATCTTCCCGCCCGCGGCGCGAAGCGTATTCCGCAGGAGAATGGCGATAGTCATGGGACCCACCCCGCCCGGAACAGGGGTGATGTAGCCCGCCACCCGTTGCGCCGACTCGAATTCGACATCGCCGACATCCCCCTGCCGTCCCTCGACTCGGTTATACCCCGCATCCAGCACCGCCGCGCCGGGCTTTATCATGTCGCCCGTTATCAGTTCAGCGCGACCTACCGCCGCGACGAGAATATCGGCTTCGCGAGTGTATTCGGCGAGATTGAGCGTGCGCGAGTGGCAGATGGTCACGGTGGCGTTGCGATTCAAGAGCATCATGGCGACGGGCTTGCCGAGGATAATGCTACGCCCCACGACAACCGCCCTCTTGCCCTCAATGGCGATACCGTACCTATCCATAAGTTCGATGATACCCGCAGGAGTGCAGGAGGGAAAGCCGGGTTCGCCATTGATAAGCGTCCCCAAACTGCCCGTACTGATACCATCAACGTCTTTCTCCACCGAAACGCAGTCCAAAATCGTAGGCTCGTGGAGGTGTTTGGGGAGGGGGTGTTGTACAAGGATTCCGCTCACCTCTGGGTTTGCGTTCAGCCCTCGCACTAAGTCCTCCGCCTCCGCCTGACTACAGTTACCCCCTAGCCGATGCACGGAGGAGAGAATACCCGTCCTTTCGCACATCCGCGTCTTCATGGCGACGTAGGTCTCTGAGGCGGGGCTATTGCCAATCAGCACGGCGGCGAGATGGGGCGTTACCCCCTTCTCCGTCTGCAAACGCTTTACGCCCGCCGCTGTCTCCAAGCGAATCGCCTTTGAGGTTGCGGTTCCATCCAGTAAAATAGCCGTAGTCTCCTCGCTCACTCGCTCTCCTCCAGTCCTATAAGTTCGTCGGGAAGGTCAACGACATCCTCCTCCGCTTCAATCTCAACTGACGCTTGCGCCGCTGTCGGCTCAACTTTGGCAAGCAGAGCGCCCAGAACGCCATTCACAAAACTGCCCGATTCCGCGGTGCTGTACTTCTTCGCCAGCTCCACCGCCTCGTTAATCGCGACTCCTGTCACCCTATTCGGCGTATAGAACAGTTCAAAGCAACCCAAGCGCAGAATGTTGTGGTCTACAGAGACAAGCCTTTCAAGTTTCCAGCCCGCAGACTGGCTACCGATTGTTTTGTCTATCTCTTTTACGTTTTCCAGAGTACCGGTCACTAGCTGACGCACGAAGGAGGCGACCTTTAGCCAGTCTACTATCTGTTTCTCCACGATTTCGCCGATGCGCGTCCAACGCGCCTCCTCTTTCTCATGGAAGGCGACGCGCTGTTCCAAAAGGTAGTCGGCTTGGAAGGGAGTAGGGCGATTTTGCGCGACGGCGCGGGCGACATCCGCCGCAAGGCTTTTGAACTCGTCATTGAGGGCGATGGGCAAGCCCTCCGACGCTTCAAAGATAAAGCGCCGATAGCGTTTTCGTTCGTCGTCGGTAAGCGCAAAATAGTTTGTGGAGAGCGGGTCATTTTCGCTCTGACTCAAGGGCATAACGGTTGCATTCGGGATATGCTTCGCTAAAAAGGGCGGCTCAAAATTCAACCGCGCTATGCGTCGCTTGAGAGCCATCTGAAAACGCGCTTCCTGCCAGTTGGGGGCTTCCTGCACAAGGCGCGACGCGCCTATCGCAAGGGTCTTCACAAAGACGGGACGCGCAGTCGGGATAACATCGGAGAGAGTGTTCGTGAGATAGCCCAAGGTGAGCGGCTCGAACGCCGAGTCTTTCTGGGCGCGAGAACTCCTCTGCGAGAACTCCATGCGAAGCGTAGTTAGCGCTTGCGCGAGCGCCTCCTCATGCGGGACTTTCCCGACATCAATCTGATACAGTATTTTCAACGCCCATTCGCGGGCGAGACGACGCGAACTAATCAAAAGATACTCCTTATCATCGGGACAACTCCTTTTTGAGTGTTACCGATGAGGAATCCTACCACACAATCGCCCTCTACGGCTACCCCCTTTGAGGTTTAAGGCGTATTTTCGCTTCCTGACCTGCCGATTATACGGTACAATACTTTCTACTAAAACGCGAGGTATCGCTCTGTGTCCGTTGAAACGCCTGACTTCTATCTTGAACAGACCTCTTATACCGCTATTCGCGACAAGTACGCGCCGCTCTACGCCTCCCTACCCGATTCCGTTGAGGAGATGTGCCGCCTGATAAAATGCCAACTCCTTCATCCGAGTATGATGAAGGAGTTGGCGGGGCAGTTGCCTCCGGGTAGAAGATGCGAGGACGATGTGTACGTCACGGCGAGCGAAATTCTCGGCGGACTTGTGCGCCGCAACCCCGCAGGGCTTGTCTTCGAGCGAACTCCTGCGGAGCGGCTTATCCTCACCTGCCGACATCACGCCGTCCTACTCGCCTCTATGCTTCGCGCAAAGGAGATTCCGGCGCGTGTGCGCGTCGGCTTCTGCGCCTACGTCTCCGCCCCGAATAGCCTGTTGCATACCGACCACTGGATTTGCGAAGTATGGAACGCGCTGGAGTCGCGCTGGATGTTCGTAGACCCTGATATTAGCCGCGTAGACTTTCCGCGCGACGAGTTCGAGTTGGCGGGGGCGGTATGGAAGCGGGCGCGAAAACGTAAAGTAGACCCGAAACTGTACGGCGCAGGCAACAGGACGGGTATCGCCCTCATTCGCGCTAACCTTATCCACGATTTTGACTGCCTACTGGGTGGTGAAGAGATGTATCAAGAGGGTCCCCCTCTCCTGCGATTGAAGGCGAAAGAGATAGGAGACCGCGTGTTGAATCTGCTGGATGAGATGGCGGAGGCGACTGCGGGCGCGGTGGATGTGGAGCGGCTACGCGTGTTGCGCGAAGGCTATGCGGAGTTAGCGTATCCCGATTTAACGTAAGAGTTCAGGGTTTCGCGGTTAATTCCAAAAAAGGTGAACTCTCACTTCGACGGGCAAATTTGCAGAAAACCCTTATAATGTGATATGCTCTACACGCAAAATGGCGCAACTAAATAATCTGCGTCCTAATCAACCCGCCACAGGAGATTTTTTAATAATGGCAAACAGAACCGTCACCCTACAAGGGAACCCCATTGCGCTGGAAGGCTCCGCGCTAAATGTAGGCGATAAAGCCCCCGACTTCACGCTACAGTCCGGGTCGCTACAAGACGTGACCCTCGCAAACTTTGCAGGAAAGACCCTGCTTCTCTCCGTAGTCCCCTCGGTGGATACGGGCGTGTGCGCTCTCCAGACGAAGAAGTTCAACGAAAAAGCCGCCCAACTACCCGATAGCGTCGCCGCGCTGACCGTCAGTACAGACCTCCCTTTCGCTCAGGGGCGTTTTTGCGGGGCGGAGGGCATAGACAAAATCCAGTCCGCCTCCGACCACCGCGATGTCAATTTCGGCAAAGCGTATGGCGTTCTGATAGCGGAGGGAGCGCTGGCTCGCATTCTAACCCGCGCTATCTTCGTGGTCAATCCGGAGGGCGTTCTGACGCACGTTGAGTATGTGCCTGAAGTCGCGCAAGAGCCAGACTACGAAGCGGCTCTGAACGCTGTAAACGCCTAACCCATCGGCGCGGAGACGAGACAGATGCTTGTTTTGAAAAGGCTTATGCTCCTACTCGGTTGCCTGTTCCTACTGTCCTCGCCCTGTTCCGTCTTCGCGCAAACCTCGCCCGCCTCCGCGCCTACGCAAGCGGGACTACGTCGCGACCCCTTCACCCCTCATATTCCGCCTCGCGCCATCGCCTACCAACGTATGAGCCGAGTTATCGGGCTGACAGGGATAGGGTGGAGCGTTTTGGGGCTATGGCTCTTCCTGAGTACAAAAGCCTCCACGCGCTTCCGTTCATACCTCTACCGCGTTCTCAAGCGCCCTCTTCCTGAAGCGGAAAGCCCTCCCGCCTTTCGCATACTCGCGCTCTATGTCGTCGGGTTTTTACTCTGTTGGCATCTTTGGAACCTGCCTTTCGCTCTCGCGAGCCGTGCAGTGGAGGCGCATTACGGCTTTTTACGGCAAGATTTGGGAGGCTACCTCCACGACACATTTCTTAACCTGCTATTGGAACTACAGATGATTCCGTTTGTTTGGGGGGGCTACTGGCTCTACACGCGCTCGCCAAAAAAGTGGTGGAGATGGGCGTGGGCGATTATCACGCCTCTACTCCTATTTCAGTTCATTATTCAGCCTATCCTAATTATGCCGATGTACAACACCTACACCCCGCTCCCCGATTCTCCTCTGAAACGCAGTATCTTGGAGTTGGCGGGCAGAGCGGGAATACCGAAGACACGGGTGTTTGTGGAGGATACTAGCCGTCGCACCGCTCACGTGAACGCCTACGTCATCGGGCTAGGAGTGAGTAGGCGCATTGTCCTCAACGATACATCCCTGATGGAGCTACCCGACGACCAGATACTAGCCATGACGGGGCATGAGATGGGACACTATCTGGAGGGGCATATCTGGGTCAATTTTGCGTCAAGCGTGTTGGGCGCAGGGTTCTTCTTGTGGCTTTTTGCGCGAATACTACCTCTTCAGACGGAGCGATTGCGCCGCCGCGGTATCGTTACTCACGCAACCGATGTGGCGGGACTGCCTATGCTTCTATTGACGGTAACGCTCTTTCTTCTGCTACAGTACCCTATCGTCAATCTGGAGTCGCGGTATTTAGAGCATCGAGCGGACGCTTTCGCACTGAGGACAACGCATCTTAAAGAGGCGACGGCGCGTCTACAGGTAGGTTTCGCCGAACGCGACTACGCCGACCCCGACCCGCCACGCCTACTGCACCTCTGGTTTGGCACACACCCTACCATACGCGAACGGATTGAGTTCGCGCTTAGTTGGCGGGAGTGACGTTCGAGGCGCGTCTGCCAAAGCCAAACCTGCTGATACTGAGCGGCTTTTCGGCTTCAGGTATGCCCGGTAGAGAGGATTTTTTGTTGGGAGTTCCCCCCTCCACAAGGCGGAAAGGCTTGAGCGAAATCACTCCTCCCTGTCGCACATTCACCCCTCTCTGTATCTGGTTTTCTATTCTCACCCGTTTGAACCCATATCGGTAGCGCAAATACTCTCGCGACGAAAATTTGCTGTAGAGCGTGGAGCGGCGCACATCTATAAAATCGACACGAAAGTCATATATCCCCGGCGCGAAGTTCCCCAACTTCCACTCTCCGCTTTCGCTAAAATAGAGGCTAACGGTTTGAGGCTTGAGCGATGTGTCGCGGGGAGTTATCTCCAAATGTACAAGCCCGCCGGGGATGGGGGCTTTTCCCGCCAACATTTGACCAGAGACCAACGCGCCCCTTTGCCCTGCCGCTAGTGTAAAGGACGCAGAGGGGATGTAGTCCGACATGACATACCTATCCTGAAACGCATGAACGAAAAGTTGCAGACGTAGCGCCAGTGGCTTTCCTCCGCTTGGCGCGAAACCGGGTAGCAAAAACAGCCCCGCCTCTCCATCCCATACCTGAAAACGGCTTGCCTTCGCCTCGCCGCCGGGTAGCGATACTGTCATCGCGCCCTCAATCGCGCCCTCCTTTTCGGAGTGTATACGGAGAGAGCAGTTTAAGAACTTCGTTGCGCCCCCCGCTTTGTCGGAAGGAAGGTAGAGCGCGAAATCGTTCGGGAAGAGGGGTGACAGCATGACCCGCGAGGGAAGCTGGATTGGATTGGATTCGGGGGCGTAAGGCGGAAAGGGCTTCTTGAAGAACACGATATCCGGGCTGTTTATAAAAGGGAAGTCGGAGGGGTTCTGGGGTTGCGCGAATCGCTTCGCCTCCTCGTCCGAAAGATAGCCTAGAGAGGCTACGCCGTAGTAGTGAGAAGTGTAGGGCAAAGAGACGTTCTTGAGTTGGAACGCAAGGCGCTTGTCCGTCCCTGAATCGGTTTTCAGCGTAACCTCGCCGTTCAAACTAAGGAGACGTTTGGCGTTGACGTTTGGGGCGGAGAGTTGGAAGAGTTGCCCCAAGCCTCTTTTGAAACGAACGGGGGCTTTGGTTTGTACGGTATTGAGGCGTGCGTGTGTATCGTCCTCAGCGGTTAGCGTCGCGCTGAACCCCTGTAGCGCCTTCTCCCCCTCGTCGGTAAGCGCGACAGCCTGAACGCTCAGAATGACCTGAGCAAGAGGAGTGGCGTTACCCGCAAGCAGATTCTGCCCCCCTGTATTTCCTATCACCTGACGCACGGATACCACATAATCTCCCGTTTTTGTCGCCATATTGGCAAGGTAGCGCGGGACGGGTTGGGGGCCCATATCTTGAATGTTTGCGCGGGGAGCCTCGCCACTCATCCCGCCCTTGAGGAGTTCACGATTTGCGGGACTAGAACTCGCTTTGAAGGGGACATTGCGGCGTGGCTTGCGGCTATAGTTGGATAGGAAGAGAGTCGCGCCCAACGCGAAAATGACAACCAGCGTGTACATAGCGAACCTATTTCCCTTGAAGTTCTCTGGCTTCAAGGGTGCGAGGTTGTTCTTTATCCTAGGTTGATTGGGCGCTACCATTCGCAATGACCTCTCTTAATATCTCGTTCTGTGTTATACGCGCAGGCGTGTATAGCGCTTTGCGCCCACCTTCAATACTGCGTTTTCCAACGCCTCTAGCGCGTACTGGGCTTGCGGGTCGGCTACTTTCTCGCCATTAAAAGACACCCCGCCCTGTGTTACTAAACGACGCGCCTCGCCCGTGCCTTTCGCCATACCCGTCACGACAAGGAGGCGGCAGACCCAAATTTCGCCCTCAGTCGAGTCGCCGTCTTTCAGCGCGTACTCTGGCATATCGGCGGGAACCTCCCCCGCCGCGTGAATGCGATGCCACTCTCTGTCCGCTCTCTCTCCCGCCTCTGCATTATGGTAGATGGCGATAATCTCGCGAGCGAGCCGCCGCTTCACGTCTTTGGGGTTGACCTCGCCGCTCTCCGCTTGCTGGATGAGCGCGGCGACCTCCTCTTCGGGAACGTCGGTGCAGAGGATGAAGTAGTCTCGCATCATTGTATCGGAGATAGACATTAGTTTGCCGAACATCGAATCGGGCGATTCGCGGATTCCGACGTAGTTTCCGATGGATTTGCTCATCTTCTTTACGCCGTCCAGACCAACCAGTATCGGCATGAAGAGACCTACCTGCTGGTCCTTCCCCATCTCCTTTTGCAGTTCGCGCCCCGCAAGGATATTGAAGGTTTGGTCTTGCCCTCCCATCTCAACATCCGCCTCAATGGCGACAGAGTCGTAGGCTTGCGCGAGAGGGTAGAGCAGTTCGTGTAGCCCGATAGGTTGATGATTGGCGTAGCGGTTCGCAAAATCTTCTCGCTGTAGCACCTGCGCCACCGTCATACGGGAGGCGAGCCGGACGGTAGCCGCGAAATCGAGTTCGCCAAGCCACTCGCCGTTGAAACGCACCTGTGTTTTGTCTCTATCTAGTATTACGGAGAGTTGGTCTACATACGTTTTCGCATTTTGATTTATCTCTTCCGCCGTGAGCATGGGGCGCGTCGCGGAGCGCCCGGAGGGGTCGCCAATCAGCGCGGTATAGTCGCCAATGATAATGATGACCTGATGCCCGCAGTCTTGAAATTGGCGAAGTTTACGTAGCACCACCGCAAAACCGAGGTGAATATCGGGGGCGGTGGGGTCTAGCCCTAGTTTAATGTTGAGGGGCTTGCCCGTTCGCTGAAATTTAAGGAGCTTCTCTTCTATGCCGTTGGCAGGGGCAATCCCGCTTGTTCCGCGTTTAAGGCGGTTGGCGAGGGCTTGAATCTCTGGGGTTATCGTGTTGTTTGTCTCCAAAACGCGCTTTCCTTCTCTTGAGTTAAGTATGCGTTATGGTATCACGAGAGCGGGGCTTTGTCAACGCGGAAAACGAGACGAGAGTTGTTAAGGTTCGTCGTGGAGAGTGCGAGCGATGGCGCGAACCCAGTAGCTAGGGTCGTAGCAGAGCTGTTCGAGTGTGCGATAAGCGTCGTCGCGGTCAATCTCAAAGAGAAGTCGCTCTGCGGAGAGGGCGCGTAGGGCAGGCTGTCCCGCCCTTGCAAGGTAGATAAGTTCGCGGCGTTGCAGGTCGGAGAGCGGTTCGGTATCGGAGGAGAGCAGGACTTCCATCAGTACGGGCGGGAGGCGAATTTCGCGCAACACGGCTTCCCGTAACCAGTCTAGCGCATCAAGAACCCACCCCTCCGCGTAGCAGTCCGCCGCATAGCGCCAGCGCAGGGGAATCGGACTTCTCTGCCTACCTGCGATTTCACGCAGGAACGCCTCGGCAGAGGCTAATACAGGCTCATCGACGAGGGTATCGGAGGGTAGACGCTCTGGGAAGGCGGCGGCGAATGCCACCCAACGCAGGAGGGCGCGACGGATGTTGTCGCGCTTGCCGCCCCTCTCTTCAGCGCGAGTGACGCGCAGAGCGTGCGTGAAGAGGAGGCAAATCTCTTCAGGAGAGGAGATACGCGGCTCCTGATTTGCCTCCTGCCAACAGACGGCTCCCTGTTGCGTAGTTCCAATAACCTGCCCCATTCGCGTTACGGACGGCTCCGCCCAATCCGTAACGCTCTCCCCTTCCGGCGCAGGGGTGTCTGCGTTTGGCTCCGCCTCCTGCGGCGCGAGAAAGTCGGAGAAGCCGAACAGAGCGATAGGAACCCCGTAGCGCAGACGTTCTCGAAGGGTGTGCGCCACCATTGCGGGGGAGAGAGGAATCATCTCGCCCTGCAAGCCAAGCGCGGGGAGACCGGGCAGAAACATCGCCCAAAGGTCTCTCGCTAGCGTAGCCCCCCCCGCGCCAAAGACGCACGCTCCCGTCACTCCCTGCCGATACGCCTGAGAGACCGATTTCGGTATCACAGGCTCGAAGCATTGGAGTAGTTCAAAAAATAGATTGGGCGCATGAATTTCCGTCAAATTTGTTTCCTACTGCGGTAAACTAAGATGTCACATCTCACTCTTTTCCGAGGGGGCTTTCTCCCTTCGCAAAACACACAACACACAAAGGAGTTACCATTATGCCCGTATTTTCGCTTCCCGCGCTACCCTATGCGTATGACGCTCTGGAACCCATCATCGACACGCTGACGATGCAGATTCATCACGACAAACACCATCAGGCTTATGTTACGAACCTGAACAACGCGCTTAAAGACGTAAGCGAACTCGATAGCAAGAGCGTTGAGGAGATTATCTCCAACCTCAGCGCCGTTCCCGAAGCCGTTCGCACGGCGGTACGTAACAACGGCGGCGGTCACGCTAACCACACGCTTTTCTGGGAGTTAATGGCTCCCGGCGGAAGCGCCGCGCCCACAGGCGAACTTGCAGACGCTATCAACGCCGCCTTTGGCGATGTAGATGCGCTGAAAGCCGCTGTCAGCGACGCAGGCGTAAAGCGTTTCGGTAGCGGTTGGTCTTGGCTTGCGCTGGACGGCGGTAAACTCGTCGTTCTCAGCACAGCCAATCAGGACAGCCCGCTCATGGAGGGCAAAACGCCACTTCTCGGCGTGGACGTTTGGGAACACGCCTACTACCTGAACTACCAGAACCGCAGACCCGACTACCTGAAAGCGTGGTGGAGGGTGGTGAACTGGGACGTGGTAGCCAGCCTCTACGCCGCCGCGAAGTAGTTCTAACCCTGTATCGTAAGAGCGTCCCGTTTTGCCAAATAGAGCAAACGGGGCGCTCTTAATTGGCAAAACAGGACGCTAAGTTTCTTTAGTTTCCGGTAAAAGTATGTAGACAAACTACGTGTTACGACATCAGGCAACTTGTGAGGTAGAGTTAAGTCGCTAAAACAAACCGCCTCAAGGAGCGCCTGATGTCCTCTCTA
>CAIJLM010000070.1 GCA_903821495.1 uncultured Chthonomonas sp.
CCAAAGTTGTTATTACGCACGAGGTTCGCCTCCGCGCGCAGGTTCACATCCAGCGCGAACACCCCCTCCCCGCCCGCTATAACAGGGTACTTGAGCGTAATAAAACTCGGATTCAAGAGGTTCATCCGCGTGGTAACGAGGCGAAGGTGTCCTCCCGATAACAGGTCTAAACGTCCGTCAAGGCGCGGTTCTGCGGGCGAGCCTTTCGCGGTCAACGTCCCCGTCACCCTCGTATCCATCATCTGATTTATGAGTTGCACGTCGCTCCCCGCTACGAAAGAGAGGTCAAAAAGAGGGTAGGCGGGAAGACGCTCCGCTGTGCTTGCCGGGGTGAGAAACTCTCCGGGTAGCGCGAACTGCGTGGAAGAGAATATCATTTTCCCAGTGAGCGTCGGGGCTTTGAGCGAGCCTTGTAGCCGTACATCCAGTTGCGCCTGCCCACGCGCCGCGCCTGTCGCCGCGCCCGGAAAGGGCGACTCTTCAAAGCCTATCTTATCCGCCCTCAATCGTATACCGCCATCTCCAACGGGCGAAGGCTCATCCCGCAAGCCCAGCGGCAACCTCCCCGATAGCGTGACATCCGCGCCCACGCTTCGCTTTGCGAAATCGGAATCGCGGAATATCTTCGTCTTTCCCTTAAAAGAGTTCAAAATCAGGTCGCCATCCGCCATCTCTAACTGCGCGTCCACCTGCGCCAACCCCGTCGCAATTTTCGCCAACTGTAGCCGAGTCGCCGTAAGGTGTATCTTGCCTAACACCTGTTGAAGGGGGTCTGCTTGCGTCCCCGCCGTCTCCAAAGATAGCTCTAAACGCCCTGCGCTCTCTTTATGGAGAAGGTTTGGCAGGAAGCGGGTCAAACTTTGGAGGTTCTGCTCGTCGTCGCTACGAGGAATCAGTTGCACGGTAGTCCGTATTTTCGCGGAGGGCGGTAGCGCGGGAGAAGCCCACTGAAAGCCCTCTATCGAAGCGCCGCCGCGCAACACCGTGTCTTGATAGCGCACCGCGATACCGTCGCTCCTTATCACGCCATCCTTCAGCGTAATATCGTTCAAGTCCGCTTTATCTATAGCGATAAGCGAGTTTCTGGTTCCATCCGGCAGTATCTTCCCGATGTCTATTTTGCTCAAGTTTATCGAGCCTTGCTCCACATTCGGCGCTTTGGTTCTACCTTTCACCGAGAGCGCGATGTTCCCCGTCCCTTGAATGTCCGGCTTGCCAGCCAAAGCGAGCCACTTATCCAACTCCGTAGCCTCTTTATCGCTCCTAGATTGCGGGATGGAGAGGTTTAGCCAGCGCGACAAAACGCCTAAATTGAGGTTATAGGTAGCGACAGTGGCTTCCATATCCCCTGCGTACTCTATCTTCTTGGCGGTAATATCCACCGCGCCGTCTTGCGCTGTTAGGCTAATTTGCGGCAGGGAGGCGTAGGTCTTTGTAAAGGTTCCAGCGCCTTTGTTCAACGTGATGGGGTAGCGGTCTATGGTAAGCGGAGTGTCGTCCCAGTTCAGGCTTACCAGAGGCTCTTCCGTCGTCCCAGAGATTTGCACGGTTCCCGATACAACCCCTTCCAGCGGGTTCAGCGCCACGCTTACCCCAGAAAGGCTACCGCCGCCCGCACTAGCTTTCGCCGTAGCGCCGCTCTTGCTCTCCCCCCCGATACGGTTCAACAGGTCGCGCACGCCAGCGACGCTCACCCCTGTCCATCCGCCGCTACCCTCCAATGACTTTTTGTCTAAGTCGTAGTTTAGAGCGGAAATATAGACTCTACCTTCCGCGCCACCCAAATCTCCTAGCGTTGCGTCGTGAATAGCGATACCGCGATGAAAATAGTTTGCAGAGGCGGAGAGCTGACCAAAAGGGTAGGTCTGGTATTGAAGGTTGGCGACCTGCATATTTAGGTTCGCGGCGGGGTTCTCTAGCGTTCCGCTCACATTGGCGCGAACGGAGAGGCTACCTTGAAGCGCTGTCAACTCTTCGGAGGTCTGAAACGGCGCTAATAGGGAGGCGATGTCTAGCCCATCTGCGCCCGCCGTTAGTTTTATTGCGCCATCGCTCCCAACGGTTCCCTGCGCCGTAACGGTTCCTTGCGCTACCCCCGCTGTCGCCTGTTCAATAATAACAGTCTTGTCGCGATAACTCAACGACATCTCCGCATTGGAAACGGGCATACTATCAATGACGGTATTGTTCAGAACAATACGTATCGGAGTGCGAGTCTGAATATCTTTGGTCGTGCCTGTTAGCGAAATCTCGCCTGTAGAGAGAGCGCCCGATACGGAACGCTTGTTGGATAGCCCGCTCATTGAAAGTAGTCGGTTTAAGTCCAACTTTTCCGCCTGAGCCGTCACCGCAATCGTCGGAGGCGTGTTCTCCATTGCGCTCAAGCCATCCACAAAACCGGAGAACGAAACGAAGCCCGGCGTGAGCAGAATATTTCCCTGCCGCACCACCACTCTATCCCTACTCGCGTTGATAACGCCCTCCACCCGCTCCGATTCGAGTTTTCCAACACGCGCATTAAACGCGGTGAGCCTCCCCGAAATCGTTGGATTATCCCAAGTCCCTGACAGATGCGCCCCCATACTGGTCTCCCCCCGAATGAAGGCGGTTCCCTCAATGGGAGGCTCAGTTACGTCATTCTCTGCGCTTTGCGGCTTATTCACGCGGCTTTTCACACTAAACATAGACACATCAGAAAAAATAGAGCCAACATCAAGGTCGTCCCCTGCGAACCTAATGTCCAGTTGATGAGTTGCGCGGTTCGCCTCGCCATTCGCCACCAGAAAACCCCGCGCATCGTCTACCAGTAGGTTTTGTAATAAAACCTTGTCTCCCAGCGTTCCCGCGTTCAGCTGCACCGTCTGAAAGTTCAGCCCGTTCACGCGAAGTTGTTCCGCTTGTAGCGCAAGACTGCTCTTCCATTGGGTTTGCGGAGATTTTTGGAAAGCCGCAGAGATTTGCATAAGCCCCGCTACCTGCGGGGCGGACTTCGCTTTCGCCCAGTAGGGGGCGAAGCTCTCCACTCTGAGATTCCTGCCCTGCAACGAGATACGGCTCAATGCCTCCTCCGACTGAGTTTTAAGCGCTAGGCTTCCGCGCCCCATCTTCGCCATAACCTGACTATGCAGGGTTCCATCCCCATAGATAAGCAGGGCGCGTACATCCTGAAGCGTAGTGGCTCCGTTAGAGAGAGAGGGCATCTGCCAGTGCGTGGAGACAGCGGCTTTTCGGAACGACCCTGCCGACGTAACTTGCAACTCCCCTTCCCCTTGCAGTTTGGTCGCCTCAGCCCAGATTTCAGGATGACTTTTTTGGAGAAACCTAGCGAGGACGGGGTAGCGAACTGCGGTCTGCGTTTTCAGAGCGGGAAATATCCCCTGAATCTCGTAGTGAACGGACTCCCTTGTGGGATGGAGCGGAGAGCGGTTCTCGATACTACCTTGAACGCGGACGGGCGCGCCAAAGTAGGAGCCTGCAAGACTGCCGCGAAGCGTAGAGGGAGTGAGGTAGACGGTTCCAGAGACGTTTTCGACGGGAGCCTGTATCTCCTCGCCGCTAAGAGAGACGTTCGTTAGAGTCGCCTTCGCAGAGGCGAGCAAGCCGCTAAGGTCGAACGTCTTTTTTCCGTTCGGGGCGGTGTAGTTGGCGGTTATAGCGATGTCGGCTTTGCCCTGAGAGATAACCCCAAAACTAAAGGGCATAAGGCGCTTCCCAATACTCGCAATGTCAACGCCCTTGAGTTCTATATCGCCCTGAACCGCGACAGGGCTTGGAAAGACAGCGCCGTTGATATGGAAAGCCGTCGCGATTCCATCCCACGCACTAGTGGACACCTCAAACGCGGCGCTCTTGTCGGGGCGCAAAAGCGCAACTACATTGACTGCATGGAGGGTGGTAATGAGAGGAGCGTTTGGAATCCCTTTAAGGCGCGGTAGCGCATAGTCCTTTAGGAAAATGGTCGCGCCCTCCACCACTATCCTGCCGATAGGCGTGCGCTTCGACTCGCTCTTACTATCAAAGAGTTCGCGGAGCATGGGGACGAAGTTCCACTGACCGCGCTCATCTCGCGTAAGATGCGCTTCCGGGTTTATCACTACTAAAGAGTTCAGCGTAGGTTGGAGGGTGGCGGGAGCGTCGAAGAGTTGGTTATAACGATAGCCTAAAACGACCTTATCGGCTTTCGCAAGTTCGAGAGCGGGATTCGTTTTGTCGCCAATTCGCACATCGGTCAGAACAATCTGATTCTCTGCGTCTCTGTTCCAGAAGTCGCCCTTTATCTCCACATCCCTCACGGTGATAGATTGCCCCGCCTTTGCCGTGGCGATTGTGGAGAGAAGATAGCCCACTCGCTTGCCTACCGTAAGAAATGTCCCTACATGACGCAGATAGAGGTACGCGCCCGTCATAAGGTAACAGAGGGGGAGGATAAGAAGGAGCAGGTTTATACAGATTCGTAGGCGGCGCATAGCGTGTATTTCAATATCTGTTTAGGGGCGTCGCCTAAACTCCCACTCGCGCCAGCCGCTCCGCCATTAGCTTCTCGGAGAACGCCTGCGCGTTATACGAGGAGCGCACGAACGGCGCGGAAGCCACGAAGATAAAGCCCAACTCCTCCCCTATTCGCTCGTATTCCGCGAATCTATCGGGGTGGACGTACTCTTCAACGGGCAGGTGTCCGCTTGTGGTAGGGCGAAGGTACTGCCCTATCGTCACTGCGTCCACGCCCACAGAGCGCAAATCGCGCAGGGTCTGCAAAATCTCGTCGTGCGTTTCGCCAAGCCCAAGCATCATGCCGGACTTAGTGTATATCCCGCTATCCATATTTTTGACGGCTTGCAGAAGTTCGAGAGTTCGGGAGTAGCGGGCTTGCGGGCGCACCGTCGGGCTGAGTCGCTCTACCGTCTCGATATTATGATTGTAGATGTCCGGTCTCGCATCCACCACCCGCCGAATGCACCAGCGCTTCCCTTTGAAGTCAGGCGTAAGCACTTCGACAATCACGCCGGGTATCGCATTGCGAAGAGCGATAATAGTATCTGCAAACTGTCCAGCGCCTTCGTCCTCAAGTTCGTCTCGCGCTACGGAGGTGACAACGATATGCTTCAAGCCCATCGCTTTGGCGGTCTCAGCGACTCGGCGCGGTTCGTCGCTGTCTAGCGCATCGGGTCTACCGACCTTTATCGCGCAGAAGCCGCAGTTGCGGGTGCAGATGTCGCCAAGTATCATAAAGGTAGCCGTCTTTTTAGACCAGCACTCGCCTAAATTGGGACAGCGGGCGCTTTCGCACACGGTATTCAGTTTCGCGTCGCGCATCATCAGTTCCACGTTTTGAACCGTAATAGGGCTAGGTACGCGCTTTTTCAACCATTCCGGCAGTCGTGAGTTCACAACAGTCTCCCTCCCCATCTGTTTGAGGGGAATCAAAATAGCAAATTATAGGGTAGTGTAGCCGATTTTAGCCCCAAAAATCAAGGGACGTAGTAAGCCGCGTTTGGAAGAGACGACGACAGGGCGGCTATTATGGAAAGATTAAGAGAATTTTAGAAGTAATCGCATAGAATAACGCCCATTTTCGCAAAAATTTCTGCAATCTTTGTTTATAACATTAAAAAATTCATTGACAACAAAAATCGCAAGTGTTATACTTCCCTCGGCTTTATCCAGAAGCCACACGTTGTACCAGGCAAGTAAGGAGGACATGCACAAAATGCCGTCAGGGAAAGTAAAATGGTTTAGTGATAACAAAGGCTACGGCTTCATTGAAACCTCAGACGGAAAGGACATTTTTGTCCATTTTAGCGCGATATCAAAAGACGGTTTCAAAACCCTCGCTGAGGGTCAGCCGGTGACATTCGACATCGTTGATGGGCAAAAAGGCCCTCAAGCGGCGAATGTCGCTCTCGCGTCCGCTTAAAACCGAGCGAGAGAGATTGCGTTCTCTTATCGTTTCATTCTTGAAAAAGTCGGCTCCGAATTTCGATTCGGAGCCGACTTTTCACGTTACACCAGGGCTAATAATTCCCTCTCTGAAAGCGCAGGAATTCCCCCTAATCTTACACAAAATCCTATCCTTTGTTCTCAGATTCGTACTGTAGAACGCTCACCTTCGCCGCGAGGTTCTGCGCCAGAGACATGAATACGCGCCCCTCTTCCGTATCGTTTCCGCTCAATACAGCGGGATAGCCGCTATCCCCGCCAAGCGAAATTGTCTCTTTCATCGGAATACGCCCCAAAAACGGAATCTCGAATCGCGCCGCCGCCTGTTCCCCGCCCCCCGTTCCGAATATACCGCCGCTCATATTCTCAATCATGCCGAGGATAGGGATAGTCTTCTGCGTCGCTTGCGCCAATGTCCGAAACATGGAGATACTCTTACGCGCTATCTCCTGCGCCACCTGTTGCGGCGTCGTCACCACCACCACCCCCGATATCGGAACCAGTTGCGCTAGCGACATCGGCACGTCCCCCGTACCCGGCGGCAGGTCTACAATAAGATAGTCGAGTTCTCCCCACGCGCACCCCGTCAACATATCGCGCACCGCTTTACCCAGCATGGGCCCCCGCCAGACCACCGCTTGGTCGGACTTGAGAATAAAACCCAGCGACATAACGTGAACGCCATGCGCGACAATGGGCGACATTTTTAGCTCGTCCCCGACTTTTGTCACGGGCGGCTCTCTGTCTTGTGAAATCCCCATCATCATAGGAATAGAGGGTCCATAGATGTCGCAGTCTAGCAGTCCCACATCCGCCCCCATCTTCGCCAGCGCCACCGCCAGCGCCACCGAAACCGTGCTTTTCCCCACCCCGCCCTTGCCGCTCGCCACTGCGATAATATGGCGCACTCCAGGAATCACCTCTTGGGCTTCCAGCGCCCGTCCGCGCACGCTTGCGGTCATCTCAATATCTACGCTCGTCACGCCCGGCAAGCCTGAAACTATCTGCTCCGCTTGCGCCTTCATCTCGTCCTTCACAGGACAAGCGGGAGTTGTCAACTCTATCTTAAAGGCGACAGCGCCGCCCTCTATCTTCACCTCTTGCACAAAGCCTAATGTCACGATGTCGCGGTTCAGGTCGGGGTCTCGCACCGCCTTCAACGCCTCTCGTATCCGCTCTTCGGTTATCTCAGCCATTACGGTATCTCGCTTCCTCATACTAACAAGTTCAGATGATATTGTACCCTGCAAGGCGCTGATGATGAAGATATTGTGCATAAGGTTGCCAAGTCTTAGAAGAATTACCAATCCAAGAGAATGCCAATTCATGTTATAATGAACTAATAAGATGAAGTTGGAGGGAAGAAGAGTGGCGCACTTCATTGGCACGG
>CAIJLM010000071.1 GCA_903821495.1 uncultured Chthonomonas sp.
CGCCACTCGTCTCCGGGTAGGTTGTCTTTTGGTTTCAGACGAACCTTGTCCTCTTCCGGTATGTCGGAAGGGGCTGCAAGAGAGGTAGTTATAGGGCTTACGCGCCGCGCATTGAGGGTGCGGCGGTTGGCAAGCACTCGCGCTAGGAAAGCGCGATTGGAGGAGTCATTAGGGTCTACCTCTGGTAGAGCGACTGGAGGAGTAGTCTCCGCGCCACCCTCTTGGGGGACTGAGGCGCCATCGTTCAGCAGAAAGTAGACCTCTTCGTAGCTGAGACCTTCCATCTGCTCTTTGATGGCGTGGAGGGGTAGAAATGCGCTTTTCAGGCGCACAATAAGTTGAAGACGGTGAAGGTGCTCGTTGGCGTACAGGGCGTAACGACCACGTGATTCCGGCGGAGGCAGTATACCTTCCGTGGTATAGTATCGGATAGTCCGTGGCGTGATTCCTGTAGCGTCTCCAAGCTCTTCAATCGTGTAAAGCATCTGTTCCATACGGATATGTTCTCCCAATAGGTGATAAAGTAAACACACTGCACTAAACAGGTTTTGCACAGCCATATCTCACCTAAATACAATTAAAAATTGTACTCTATAACCGCTTCCGCTGTCAAGAGTAAAGGCAGTCCTTTTGTAATCAATTCAGTTATAAGGGCGAATAGCGCCTTTTATTCTACACATCTACTGAGCGTACGGGGGCAGAACACCCAAATCAGTTCCGTCCGCTAGAAGGCGTAGGCTTCCGAAACGAACAGCGCGCGCCACTGACGGCGAGCGCATAGGAGTCAATACCCCAAACTGACGGCGGCGGAAGTCTAGCGTCTCTAGTAGCCCTAGCCCCAGTAGTTTTCCATCGCCTCCTTCCAATCCTAATAAGAGATGCTTGAGTTGCGGCGCTATAGTCAACGTGACCGCTTTGACTTTCAGATGCTGCAACACGATACCTAGCGGGCTAAATTCGGACGGAAGAGGGCGTTGGAGCATTAAGCCGAGGTCTTGCCCATGCGTTTCCGCGTAGTAGACGCGATAGTTCCGCCCGAAAGTCTGATTGATAAACGCTAGGATATGGGCGGGAACCGGACTTCCTCCCCCAAGCCAAGTTCCGAACAGCCCTACCTCATCAAAGGAGTAGATATGTTGTTCCACATTTTGGAAGTATGTCGCAAACTTCATAGCGCGACGAATTTTTCGCAGTTGCGGCGGCTTTTGGGCTATCGCTACTGGCGTAGACGGCGTATGGAGCGTTACATTACGATATTTCAGAGGCGCTAGAGTGGGCGCGAGCTCCACTCCTCTTTGCAAGGCTACGATGTGCGCTGGTTGCAACAGGTCAACGAGAGTGTGATAGAGTGTTCTCGCGCTTACGCCGCGCTGATAACCGCTCGTATCTATAATAAGATGTCTACCGCTCGCCATCTGTGCAAGCCGCGTGATAGAAGCCGCATACTCTAACAGGCTACCGACAGGGCTGGTTCGCCCGACAAACGCGAGCGCGTGGGGCGCGAGGTCGGAGAGGGCGGCGAAGGGTTGTAGAGGAAACGCCAAGCCCACGCAGGCGGGGGGACCTATCTCCGACTGCCCCAAGTCCGCATCCAACACCGCGATACTCTCTCCCGCCGCCAACAACTTATTCGCAAGCAAGCGCGTGAAGGTCGTCTTCCCGACA
>CAIJLM010000072.1 GCA_903821495.1 uncultured Chthonomonas sp.
GGAGAGGTTGGGTGAGGTTATGTGAAAATTCCCGCAACCCTGAACTCTTACCCTAACGGTAATCCTGATTGAAGTGGTCATTAGGGGTCATCTCGGCTCCCGGAACGATGGCGGAGGGCGAATTGGGCAGTCTACGCCCGTTGCGAACGTCTATCGGGTGGTCGTCTGCAAGGGGCCCAAAGGCGAACTGCAAAAGATAGAGCGTGAAGATAGCGTCTGCGTGTGATATAGGCATATTAGGCGAGAAGCGAGTATCCCGGTCTTTCATCAGAGCGTTAGCTTCCGCCCACAACTCCGGGTGAACGCCGAAACTAACCAGTTTGCTCACCGCGCGGCGCGTCTCTTCATCGGGAATATCGGTATAGGCGTGCGAGTGTCCCGCCACGAGTTTCGGCGCGGTATCAGGAAGCAGGTTCGCAAGCCAACGCGCCATCTCTCCCCGTGTCGTAGTACCGCTAGACAGCGCGGCGCGGAACTGCGCCTTAATTCTCTCCTCAGTAGTGATATGAGCGCCAAGATAGGCGGCGTTCGCGGCGTTCGGAGCGCGGCGCATAGCGCGGCTTGCGAGGAGTTCCATCCATCGCGCCATCTCTCCCCGCGTCGTAGGCGCGTTCGCCTTGAACTCCGCGCCCGTCGGTAGGAAGCCTCTTACCGCCATGAACTGTAGGGCGTAGTAGTTGGGGGATTTTGAGTCTAGGTCAGGGTAGAAGTGAAGCATGATGTAAGGGTCGCCTAGCGGGTTGCTCATGCGCGGTAGGAGCGCCTCTTGAACTTCACGCACAGAGACCTCTCTGTTCGCCTTACCCTCTTTTACTACGATAACCGCCGCAACGCCCCCCGCCTCTCCTAACGCCATACGCACAGGCTCCATGCGGAACGTGCCGAAACTGACGTGCGTGGACGATACCGCCGTCGTTACGAAAACATTGTCTAAACTCTTAGGAACGATAATGCCGAAGGGTATCTGGTATACCGGAGTGCGATGAAAAAGCCACCACTCGCCTTCGCCCATGTGACGCGGGTCGTTGTCAGTTTTGACGCGGACGGCGTGGGAGTCCATCGGGTAGTCGCCTATGCCGATACTTTCGGGGCGAATCAGGCTCTCTCCGTTTGCGATGTCCTCTTCCGTCGGCAGTTGTTCGCCAAGAATGCGCCGCCCCTCCCGCACGTAGAGCAGGGGAGGTATGCCGCCGCTTTCGCGAAACTCATCGTCCGGCAGTCCGAGATTCTTCATACTATAGGTAGTCTGGATATAGTAGAGGTAGCGCAAAACTCTATCGCGGTAGAGGTCGTCTACGCGCTTACGCTCCGCATAGCCGCCTTCCGGGTAGCGATAGTTTATCTCCTGAATGTCGCCGCCTCTGGGATGTTGATTCAGTTCGTACTTGCCGTTGGGCATAGCGCCCGATGTCGCCGCCCACGTTGAGCGCCAGTCGGGTAGACCGGGATAGTCGAACTCCTCTTTATGGTAGTTTGGGGGTTTTGGAAGGGTTTTGTCCGCCGTTTTACCAAAATCCTTAACTACGAGGAGATAGGAGTAGGCTTGTATGCGCTTGTCCGCTTCCCCAGTGCTTCCCGGTAGCGCCATGCGCGTAGAGCGTTCGTAGTAGATAACCCCCGCGTGAGGCTCGGCATGGGTGCGGGCTTCGCGCCCTAATCGGTAAGGCGCGCCTGCGAAAGCCGCAAGGTCGCCGCAGTCCGTCGCATCTATAAATACCTTCGCCTTCATCAGTATACGTCGCCCTGTCGAGGCTCCGTTGCCGTCGCTCTCCTCAAACGTCGCGGCGACGACCACTTTCCTTGACGCATCTCGCTCTGACTGCTTTGTGTGTACGCTATAGAGTCGCCACTTGCGAAACACAGTGAGCGTCGGGTTTTCGTAGAGTATAGATTTCATCGCCTGATGAGAGATATGAGGCTCATAACGCGCCCCGTCGGCGGCGCGTCCCTCCGCCTTGTATATTTCGCGCACCCGCTCCCGTAGTTTGCCGAAGAAGCCGCTGGTGTGTTCGTCTCTCCTTATATCAGAAGAGCAGAGACCGTTGACAGGCATTCCCCCCAAGCGTAGAGTAGGCTCTACAAGCGCAACCCGTAGCCCGCGCCGGGACGCTTCATACGCCGCCGAGACTCCGCTAGACGAGGCTTGCACTACCACCACATCGTACTCCAACTGCGGCAGGCTATTGTCCTCAGAGATGGGGATGACGGGAAAGGTTCGCTCTGTGTACGTGGAAATCCGCCCTGTATGGGCGACAATTTTATAGACGTGTTGGGAATTAGAGGCGAGTCCTGTGTCGAGATACTCTCTCTGAGAGGCGAGAACCTGCGCTATGACAACGTTGTCGCGATAGAGAGTGTAGCCTTGCGCGGCTTTGGCGGGAAGCCAGTAGAGCCGTATCTCGCTTTGCGAGGCGGCTATCGCCTCGAACGAGGGAACTGTTCCCCCATGTTGCGCGAGGAGGGGCGCAGACAGCGGGGCGGTCAGGAGTGCGATAAGAGCGCATAGCGCAAATTTGTTTGGTTTCAAGCCTCTTCTCCGATGGTTATGAAGCGCTAATTGGCGGGCGGACGCTCACTATCTCACTACGGAATTTGCAATAGCGCGGTTGCGTGGGATATAATGCGTTATCTACAAAAAATGCGCGATTAAGCGCGATTAAGAAGGAGATACTAAAACGTGCCAATGTATGGTTATCAGTGTACCGAATGTGGACACGAATTTCAAACCCGTCAGAAGATGAGCGACGACCCGATAAAAACTTGCCCTGAGTGCCAGGGAGGCGTAAAGCGCCTTTTATACCCCGTAGGTATCGTTTTTAAGGGCACTGGCTGGTATGTGACCGACTACGACAAGACCGGGCGGGCGGAGAAAGAGAGGGCGGAGAGGGGTGAAACGCCTGCGGAAACGCCAAAAACCGACTCTTCAAAACCGGAGACTACGAAGGCTGAACCCGAGAAGGCGGAGACGAAACCCGAAGCCGCCCCTGTCGCGAAGCCCTAAACAAAAGCGCCCCCCTCCTATTTTGGCGGAGAGGGGCGCTTCAAATTCTCATTTTTGTAATTTTATCGTTTTTAGGTTGCCAAACTAGCCGAGAATACGGGCGAACGCGGCATCGCCGTTGCGGAGGATGGTAGCGTTGTAGGTGTAGCGCTCATCCACCGACCAGATGGACTGATAGAGCGTTTTGCCTCTGCCAATAGGAAGCGCGGAGGCGCTGGATACGAGGGTGGCGGGACCCCCGACTACGCTGTTTTGCCAGAGCCACAACGGAGTGGTTCCATCCGTCACCATCTCAATTAGGATGGTCTTTCTGTCGCGGGAGCGCTGAAAGGTCACTTGCGCGGATTTGTCTATCGTCGCAGGGCGCTTCTCCGCTTTCGGCAGTATCGCCAAAAATTGGTTGGATACAAATTCTGAAAAAGAGATTTCTGTCTGATATACGGCTTGCATTTCGAGTGTCTTCCTTTTGTGTTTTGCAATTCGTTCCGCAGGAGTTCTCTTTTTCTCCTGTCTCTTGTTTTTGCAACTCCCCTCTCCCTGTAAAATTTGGAGAGTGGATCTATCGCTTTAAGAAACCTTTCACATACTTACTCACGGTTGAAACTATTTTTTGATTTATTAGTTTTTCGCACTGCACACAATTTGTTCGATTTTGTATGAGAGAGTTCTCTCATTTCCCGCGAACCTTATGATATGTATGTTACCACGCATCCCATACTCTAACCGTGAAGCCTGTGACACAACGAGTGTGGCGTTTTTCACACCCTCCCCGAAACAGGCATTTTTTCTTGTCCGAACAGCGAAAACACGCCTCTGTCTCCAAGGCATTTTGAGGAGCTTCCTTTGAAGTGTAGCGGGGCTTGCTACAATCACCCCACGGGGCGAGTTGAAGCGGACAGCCCGCCTCTCCATAATGGAGAAGCGGGCTGTCTTTAACTACAATAGACGGTAAGGCTACTCGTCTAGTTTGTGGAAGATGTTGCCAAGATACCAGCCGAGCATGGTGAACAGTCCCGCCCAACTCACATAGAATACCTGAGCGATGGGAACCGTTCCATAGTTGCCTGACCACGGAACGAGAAGCCACCTCATAGTCGGGCTACCTGTACTGAGTTCCACCACGATACGTGTACAGACGCTGACGGCGAGACACCCCACAATGGCGTAGTTCGTGGCGCGGCGCAAAAGCGAGTAGGCTCCATAGATGCAGAAGGCCGCTACGGGTCCGACTGCAAGCGTCCCGACAAAGAGCCATCCTACATCGTCGGGGTCTTCGTCTTGCCACGGTACGACCTTCGACACAGGCAGAATTACACCTACAAGCAAGTTGGATACGAAAAGCGCAATCCAGTACGGCTTCTGGTTGAAGAACGCCGCCGCCCCTGTCATCACGAGAATAGTGGCATATATGAAGAGGAACCAGCGCACGCGCTTGGGGTAGTCCCATTCGGTAGGCTCATCGTCCTCATCATCTTCATGGGCGCGTCTCTTCACCGGATTGAGTTCAGCGGTGGCTTTGTTGGTAATAAGGTCGTAGTGCGTTCCGGAGACGGGGTCTACCACCACATCCTGATAGTACTTCGACTTCACCGCCGTAATAGAACCTGTATCTGGCGCTCCCGTCTCTAGCGGCTCGGCTGTCGCTTCGGCGGACGCAACCACGGAAGCCGCGTCGCGTTCCAGAGCGCTGGAGGGCATACTCAGCGCGGAAGGAGTAGGCTTCGCCTGTGCAACGGGTTGCGTTTTAGGGCGCTGTGGCACGGCTTGTGCGGGAATAGGGGCGGGCTTTGCGCGTGGTTTTACCACCATCGCCGGCGCAGGACGGTGCGCTCCCGCTGTCTTGACGGCGAGTTTCGGCTTGACTGTGGCAGGAGCGGCGGCATCTATAGGAGATTCCGTCTCTGCGGCTACGGGCGCGGTTGTACTAGAGGCAGGGGGCGAGAGCGGCGCGCCCGCGGCGCGACGCACTTTAATGGTGGGACGCTTGGGAGCCTCCTCCGCCGTCTCTACCTTAGAGTCTTCGTTGTTTGTTTCGGAATTCATAGGCTAGTGACGCCAACTAAAGGGTTTTGGGTGGCGCTTTCCTTACCACAGCGCAGACATAGCATGAATCAACTCTCCTCTTCCCGCTAATAGAAAGGTCGTATACTGAATTATAGTTTGTATCTCTCGCGGTTGTCAACACCCTACTCACATAGAGGGCGACTCGCCGCTACTTCTTACTAGAATGGTTAGCCAGTACATAGGCTAATTCCTGCCCCAAACAAAAAAAATACTACGAAAGAGACACTCTACCTCTATTTGTGACGAGGCGAGTGGAGATAATGTTCTGAACAAAACTATTTTAGTGTACAAAAGGGTATCCTTTTGTGTAGAAAATAGCGGTAATTGAGGATAACATTGGCGATGCCTTCCTATAAGCCTCCAATCACGCTCGTCTTGGGTGAATCGGGTAGCGGCAAGACAGAGTATCTACTTCAACGCTTCGCCGATTCGCTCGGTCACTCCCTGCTAATAATGGCTTCGGAGACGCAGGCGGAGACCTACCGCAAACGGCTGGCGGAAATGACAGGCTACGCTGTCGCCGATTTTGAGGAGTCTATCCTCTCCTTTCGCAAGGTGGTGGGAGATATAGCGACGCGCCCGCCCTTTGAGAACGTGAATCGCCTAAGCCTCCCCTTTCAGCGCATGGCGCTCAACGATATTTGTCAACGTCTTCTCTCTCCTTCCGACTTTCTGGGGCGAATGCGCGATACTCCGGGTTTCGCGGGGGCGTTATTAGAGCGTATACGCGAATGGAAACTCGCCTATATCACTCCCGACGCGCTGGAATCGGCGATACCCGCCGTCTCCGAACGACTGGAGAGCGAAACGTTTCGGCGCAAGACAGGCGAACTAGCGCGGCTCTATCGGGCTTACGAAGAGTTTCTTCAAGAGTATAACCTCTGCGACCCGGAGGACATACTGCGAATGGCGGCGGAGCATATCCGCAACAAAGCGCTTCTGCCCGGTAACGCCGACCTTGTTCTGATGGATGGCTTTTTTCGTCTGAATAGGGCGCAGATAGACCTGCTGTCCGCCATTGCAGAGAGGGAAGGAAACGCGAAAGCCGAGGTTGTTCTGACTCTTCCCTTCGATGCAAAACGCCCTCTTCTCTTCGCCGCCTCCGAGCGCACTCTACAGACTCTTCGCGCTGAGTTCGAGACGCGAGAGATTGTCCTGCACAAGTCTCCCCCGCCTATTTCGACCCCGCTCTCGCTACTGGAGGCGCGGCTGTTTGAAGTGAACGCATTAACGCCGCCCGCCCCGCTACCTGCCGACTCCTTGCCAATACAGATTTTTGACGCGCCCAATAACTACGTAGAGGCGGAGATGGCGGCGCGGGAGTTCAAACGCCTTCATGCGACGGGCGCGTATCGATGGGACGACTTCGCGATAATCCTGAGAACACAGGGCGAGTACGCGCCCATTCTTTCGGCGGTCTTTGAGCGTTATGGCATTCCGCTTGGGGTGGATGGCGCGGAGGTTTTGGCGAACAACCCGCTGATAAAGACTCTACTCGCCCTGCTGGATATTGTCGTGAATGGCTGGCAGAGGGAGGATGTTCTCGCCTTCCTAAAATCGAGTTATACCCTCCCCAACAAGCTGGAAGCCGACTCGATGCGCCGCCGGGCTAGAGCGAAACGGGTGCGAGAGGGACGCGCAAAGTGGTTCGCGCTGGCGGAGGACGGGGCGTATCCTTCGGTGTTGGAGACTCTGGAAGAGATTGCGGCGTTCGAGGCGGAAATCAGACGTGAGTTCGCCCCGACGGGCTTTTTTGCGGAGCGTGTTTCGGGCGCGGTGGAGAGTTTTAATCTCCTCGCCCGTAGCGAAAAAGGCGAGACCCTCCGCACGCTTCGCGACGCAGGGGCGTGGAAGGAGTTGAAAGCGGTGTTGGAGGCGATGCAACTGTTCGCCCTGCTTTCGGGAGAGACGGCGATACCCCTCCGCCGCTTCTATAGCGAACTGAGGCGGGCGTTGCAAGAGACGAGCGCAAACGTCTCGCTTTCGGAGGAACACATTCGCGTGGCGGAGCCGTATGAAGTCCGCGACCACCCTCTGCGCGTCGTCGCGGTGATGGGAATGAAGGAGAAGGTCTTCCCGCGCCGTATTACCGAAGACCCGTTCTTCCGAGATGAAGAGCGCAGGGCGATGCGCGAAGTCGCAGGGTTGGATTTGGAAGAGCAGAGGGGACGCGCCGATGATGAACGGCTCCTCTTCTACTTCGCAGTGAGCGCTCCCCGCGAAGGGCTTATCCTCTCGTTTCCGCGCTCATCAAATGATAGCGATACCCTACCCTCTTTCTACCTCGACGAGGTGCGGGCGCTCTTTACAGGCGAAAACAGCCACCTCCTCAAAACCGTTTCGCGTACCCTCGCCGATGTCGCGCCGCGCCCCGAAGAGATGGTCTCACAAGCAGACCGCCTACTGACCGCCTGCGCGAACCTCTTCGACCCGGGCGCGGAATCGGAGAGCGCGGAGTGGAGACGGCGACAGGAGTTGGGCGCGAACTTGCTACGCGAAAACCTGCAAGAGGAGAGTTCCGCCGAGATAGTTTGCGCTGTTCTCCGCTCTCGCAACGAGCCGAAACTACCCGTTTTTCAGCAGGAAGAGTGGACGCGATGGTTCGCCGAGCGGCGCGTAGCCTATAGCGTGAGCGAACTGGAGACCTACCAGCGTTGCCCCTTCCAGTACCTTATGCGGCACGTCTGGCGCATCCACACAGAGGAGGACGGCGCGAACCCGCGAACGCAGGGAACGCTTCTGCACGGCATACTGAGCAGGTATTTTCGGGGCAAAAAAGCCGCGCAAGAGAGCCTCCCCGACACCGCAGAGGCGCTTCATTCGGAACTGAAAGCGATGTTGCAGGAGGAGATAGCCCAACAAGCCCTCGATTCGACGCAGTATCGTATCGAAATGACGCAACGGCTTCTGATAGATGCGCTGGCGGGGTTTGCAGGGCGTGAAACCGCCTTCGCTCCCCTCTTCCAGTCCACGCCCGCCCACTTTGAGCTGGCTTTCGGCATGAGCCACACAGAGAGCGACCTGAGCGCAGACGAAGACAGAACAGGGGATAGCGGCGAGGGAAGCCGCCCGGAGTACGACCCCGCTTCACGCGCCGAGGCTCTGGAACTGCGCGTAGGCGAGGGCGAAAAGCCTGTGCGAGTCTGCGGGACTATCGACCGCGTAGATGTGGGGCAGGGCGGACGCTACGTAATTGCCCTCGACTACAAACTAGGCAAGCCTCCCGAACCCAAAGAGATTATCGATACAGGACAGAGTTTGCAGATGCCCCTCTACCTTCTGGCGTTAGAGCGCGTCTTTGGCAAGACAGCGGGTGTGGGCTGTTACGACTCGATGAACGAGATAGGCAGACCGCGTATTTTTCGTAGCGATGTTGCGCCCCTCAACCAGTTCCGCCCCGCCCCTTCCGACAACCCGCCCCTCGTCCGCCCGCTTAACCGCGACCAGTTCACCCGCCTCCTGCGTCAGTCTGAGGTGAGCGCAATAGACACGGCGCGGAACATTGAGAGCGCGAAGTTTGCGCCGCGTCCGGGTAGGCACTGTAACTACTGCGCCTACCTAGACATCTGCCGCACCACTACAGGAGGCGGACACGACGGAGAGCGGGAGGCGCTATAAAGGTAGGAAGTGAGATATGGAAGGCTTGTCTGCACCCGCCCTCATCCTGTCCTTCAGACATCCTTCTCCCGATTCGGGAGAAAGACCTGACCTATAGGTTGGGTTGCATCGCGATTCGATTTTGTTGGATGCAAAAATTGTACATACCCCCAACCCTTACCCCTTCACAAAGGGGAGACTTGCAATACTCCGTTTTCCGCCGACTTTTGAGCAGTAATAAAGCATTACAGTACTGGGCATTTGCCCTTCCCCTTGTGAAGGGGCAAGGGTTGGGATGGGGTGGACGGGTCAA
>CAIJLM010000073.1 GCA_903821495.1 uncultured Chthonomonas sp.
AACCTCACCCAACCTCTCCTAGCCCTCAACCCCTACCCCTTCTCCCAATTCTGGGAGAAGGGGTGAAGGCACGGATGGTGGTTTGTGATTGGGCAGTTTAGCGTGTTGTTCCAAGTTTGGGGCTTGGTGCATTTTTTTCGCGTGTTTCGCGTGTTTCGCGGTTTTTACTCCCATAACCCTGAACTCTTACGTGTGCATCTTTTTCGCGTGTTTCGCGGTAGAATCGCATTTCGCATCCCCATTTCGGGGTTCATTACCGCAACCCTGAACTCTTACGTGAGTGAACTCGCTTCGCGGGTAGCGGCGCTGAGTAGTTACAAAGGAAGAGAGAGGCATTTAATGGCAGAACCAGTCATCTTGGGCATAGATATTGGCGGCACGAAGTCCGCAGTTTTGCTTGGCGCGGCGAACGGCGAAATTCTCTACCGACTCGGCGAAGAGACACGCGCTAACGAACGAACGCCCTACGAGATACTAGACAGGCTTGCGGAGATGGCGAAAGAGGCGGTTCGCACGATGGGCTTATCGCTTTCGGAGGTGAGGGGAGTCGGCATCTCCTGCGGCGGACCTCTCGATAGCAAGACCGGCGTAGTCTACTCGCCGCCCAACCTGCCGGGCTGGCAAGCCATACCCGTGAAGGCGCATCTCGAAAAGGCGCTCGGAATACCCGTCATTGTGGAGAACGACGCGAACGCAACCGCGCTCGCCGAGTGGATGTTCGGGGCGGGGCGCGGGGCGAATAACGTAGTCTTTATGACGATGGGAACGGGTATCGGGGCGGGGCTGATACTCGACGGCAAACTCTACCGCGGAACGAACGACCTTGCGGGAGAGTTGGGACACCAGACCATTCTTATCAACGGGCCCCTCTGCAACTGCGGCAAGCGCGGCTGTCTGGAGGCGTTGGCTTCCGGTCCCTCCATCGCTCGGCTCGCCCGCGAAAGCATGATGTATGGGCGGCACAAGCGCGTTCTCGCGTTGGCGGGGGGCAAGCCCGACGACATCACGGCGCGGCACGTGGTAGAAGCCGCGCAGGAGGGCGACCCGTTCGCTATTCAGATACTAGACGAGGCGGGAACCTATATGGGCGTGGGTATTGCGAACGTGATTCAGACGCTCAATCCGGAGCGCGTCATACTCGGCACGATAGCCGTTCACGCGGGAGAACTCATCATGGAGCCGATACGCCGCGCCGTCCGCGAATACGCTTGGGAACGCGCATGGAAGGTCTGCAAAATTCTCCCCGCTGAACTGGGCGACAGGGCGCAAGACCTCGCGGCGATAGCATTGGTCTTACAGTAGCCAGAAGGGAGCGGATAGTGACACACGAAGAGCTACTTGAAAAAATCGAAGAGGCGCGGCGTACTAAAGCCACGTCGTTGTACCTCGACAACAATCAACTGACGACACTTCCTGAACAGATTACAAAACTCACCGCGCTACAGGTGTTGTACCTCGACAACAATCAACTGACGACACTTCCTGAACAGATTACAAAACTCACCTCGCTACAGTCGTTGTACCTCGACAACAATCAACTGACGACACTTCCTGAACAGATTACAAAACTCACCTCGCTACAGGTGTTGTACTTGCACGGAAACGCCCTGCCAATCCCCGCCGAGATATTAGCGAAGGGGGAAGGCGGAGCGCAGGAGATACTCGCCTACTACGCCCAGACGCTTTTGGAGGAGACCCTGCCGGTCAACGAGGTGAAGATGCTCTTTGTGGGACAGGGCTTCGCGGGAAAGACCTCGCTGGCGAAGGTGTTAAAGACCGGTAAAGCCGACCCGCACGAGAAGAAGACGGACGGCATCTGGAGAGAGACGTGGAAGCCGGAGGGGACGGAGGTCACAGCCAATATCTGGGACTTCGGCGGGCAGGAGATAATGCACCACACCCACCAGTTCTTTCTGACAGAGCGCAGTCTCTACCTGCTGGTTCTCAACTCACGGCAGACGGAGGAGGAGAACCGCGTGGAGTACTGGCTGAAACTCATTCAGACCTTCGGCGGCTCGGCTCCCGTCCTAGTTATCGTCAATAAGGCGGAGGAGCATCCCCTCCAACTGAACGAGAGCGGACTAAAGAAGAAGTACCCCGACATAAAGGGCTTCTATCGAACCTCGGCTTGCCCTGAAACAGGAGAGCCGCAGGGAATAGAGGAGTTGAAGCGGGCTATCTGCGCGGAGATAGAGGCTATCAAAGCCGTGCGAGATGGGCTGCCCGCCTCCTGTTTCGCGGTGAAGCAGGCGTTGGAGGAGATGCAGGACGACTTCATCACGCAACAGCAGTTTCAAGCGCTCTGCCATGCTAAAAAGGTTCCGGCTAGGCTTCACGACACGCTCCTCGACCTGCTCAACGACCTCGGCACTGTGCTGAACTACCGCCAGCACAGGCATTTCGACCTCGCAGAGACCAACGTTCTCAACCCGGAGTGGGTGACGAACGGCGTATACGCTATTCTCAATCATCTGCACCACTACGCAAAAAAGCAGGGCGTTCTGCATACCAGTATGCTCTCGAAACTCCTGCCCGCGTCGCGGTATCCGGTCAACAGACACCGCTTTCTGCTGGGCATGACGGAGGAGTTTCAGATATGCTACAAAATCAATGACAGTGAATACCTGCTGCCCGACCTGCTTTCGCCGCAGGAGCCAGACACGGGCAGGTGGGACGATAAACTCATGTTCGAGTATCACTACGAGGTCGCCCTACCGCTCATCATGACGCGCTTCACGGTTCTAATGTCAAAGTACATCTCCCAAGACACCTGCTGGAAGACGGGCGTACTCTTGAAATACGAGGGCGGCAATCGCGCCCTCGTTCGGGCAGACTGGGAGGAGAAGCGGATTGTAGTCTGGATAGAGGGGAACCCCGCGCAACGCCGTAGTTTTCTCGCGATAATTCGCGAGCAGTTCCGTACCATCCACTCTATCTTCGACTCTCCCGTCTACACGGAGCGCGTTCCCATTCCCGAATACGCAGTCTCAGTAGACTATCAGCACCTGATAACTCTGGAACGAGCCAACATCCGCGAACAGATATTTGAGGGCATGACTGACCCCTATTCCGTGCAAGACCTTCTAAACGGAGTGGTAGACGTGGAACGGCGTAGAGACGAGCGCGATTTTCCTGCACCACACTATCGCCGTGAAAATTTGCCTGTGCCTGTACCAGTTCCTAATCCGTGGCTATCGGGGTCGTTCTATCTGGTAGCGTTCCTGCTTACGATTACTGCGTGTGCATTAGTAGCGAAATTTGTCTCAGGAATCGCCGTGATTCCTGTCCTTATAGCGAGTTTCTTGGCGGTAGGCGTGATTGGGGCGTTGCAGTTAAAGCAGGATGACCGTTTGAGCGAAAAAGGCTTTCTGAGCCTAATGGCGGAGACCTACAAACAGTTACCGCTCCTCAGCAAAGGAAACACGCAAAGGCAAGCCGTCTCAGGCAAAGGCGCGAAAGACAAGCCGAAGATTGCCGCTAAGAAACGCTAATCTACCCTGGGATTGAGCCGCGCAATACGCCATGTCCTAACCCCTAGCCCGCAAGCGGTTTCAAGAGCGGACAGGCGCTAGGGCGGGAGGCTTATTGCGTTGCCCCAGCCATCCCCTCTAAATCTCCCCCTTCACAAAGCTCATTGGGGTATGTATGATTTTGGGGCGCAAAAAACCTATTGCGATACAGCCAAGCCTATAGGTCAAGTCTTTCTCCCGAATCGGGAGAAGGATGTCCGCAGGACAGGATGAGGGCGGGTACAGATAAGCCTTCCATACCTCAAACCCTCCCAATACATACCCCAATGAAGCCCCCCACAAAGGGGAGACTTGCAATGCTC
>CAIJLM010000074.1 GCA_903821495.1 uncultured Chthonomonas sp.
ATCGTGTAGCGAATCCGCCTACCCGCCAAGACCCGCTACGCGGGGATGACAACGACTCGAAAATAGCCCTTCAAGCCCTCCTGCAAAAAACACCAACGGGGCAACGCGAGGCGACGCTCCGCCAATATCTCAAGGATTCATCCCCAAACCTACGCATGAACGTTCTGCAAGCGCTAATAGACCTCTATCCGCGAACGAGCGGCGACCTTATACAGAACTCCCTCGCGGATAACTCCTCTCCCATTCGCGAATGGGGGCTTGAGGCGGCGCATTCACTAGAGCGCCCACACGCTGTCCGCCTCCTTATGGCGGGTTTGCAAGATACCGACACGAATATCAAAATGGTAGCCCTTCAAGAGTTAGCCTCTCTTCTACAAAAACCAGCGGAGCCAGAAGACAAGAGCATGGTTCCCGCTCTTATGCGTGAATTTCTGAATACGCCGCCGCTACTCCGTTCAAGTTTCACGCATACTCTTGCCAAGTTGACGGGTAATCCGTGGACGCTGAAAACCGTCGCCCCGCTTTCAACACAAGAAGAGACTGTTCAAAAGTGGACAACATGGTGGAAGACCGCAGAACCTAGTTGGTCGAAAGAGCCATACAGCATCGTTTCCGCTCAACCGCCTACACGCTCCGACCCTGCCCCAGACTTCTCGTTGAACGACGTAGATGGCGTACCTTTCCACCTTGCCGCGCAAAAAGGGCGCGTTGTAATGCTGAACTTTTGGGGTACGTGGTGCGGGCCCTGCAAGGTAGAGATACCTGACCTAGAGAGGTTAGCTCAAACGCTACGCGATAGACCGTTCGACCTCATAGGTCTAGCGTTGAATGAGGAGGGCGAGGAGAAGGGGCTGAAAGAGCGAAGCATGAAATTAGGCGTAGCCTACCGTCAAGCCCTCTGCCCTCGACAAGTCCAACGCGCATACGGAGAGGTCACCGCGGTTCCTGTCACGTATCTGCTAGATAGACGAGGCGACATTCGGTATCGGTGGGAGGGCGCGCACGACTACGCAACGTTCTTTAGCGCGGTAGAGCGACTTCTGAAAGAGTAGACTGCTTGTAACGCCTTCATATTTCTCGGTTGGAACTCTTCGCGAGTTAGCATGATAGAAAGACTCACACAAACAGCGGCTTCAAACTTTTTTGACAGCCTGAATAGTTACAATGAAACGAAACGCCTTCACTCTAATCGAACTGCTCGTTGTAGTCGCCATTATCGCCATTCTGGCGGCTATCCTCTTCCCTATCTTCTCTCAAGCTAGAGCGAAGGCGCGTCAATCCGCCTGTCTCAGCAACGAAAAGCAACTCTCGATGGGCATTTTGATGTACGCTCAAGACTACGACGAAACCCTCGCCCCTGTCGCGATTCGCCCGCCTAATGGCGATACCTCGAACACCCAGTATCTCTGGTCGACCCTTATCGAACCCTACACAAAAAGCAAAGAGATTCGCCGTTGCCCGCAAGACTCGCGTAGCCTAGCCAACTCCTACGGTCTCAACGAACTGCTGTTTCAAGACCTCTCCGACCCGCAGGAGATGGAGACAGGCGTTACCAGAGTCGCAGACCTCTCCCATGCCTCGGATACTGTTATGCTTGGAGACATCGGGCTAGCCGACGACCTCCTCACCGATAGACCAGACTCCTACAAGATGGTATCGCCCTCGTTTCCCCTCAACGACTCGGTAGATGGCAGACCAAACCCGCGTCATCAGGACTTAGTAGACCTTGCCTTTATGGACGGTCACACGAAAGCCCTGCGGTTGGAGCAGTTCTATCAGCGTCAGACCCCGCCCGATAAGTGGTTCACCCGATAGCCTGCCGCCCTAAAATCGAAAGGGTGTGTTTCATTTCGGTTGAGAACGGGATTCTATTTTGGGATGAGTCCGCGAAAAACGCGAAAAAGCGCGAAAATGAGTGCAACAAGCCCCCTCGCTTGAAGCCACTCGCACAGGCTTTTAGCCTCAAACCAGTCGCTCCCTTTCTCCCGTGTCGAACGGGGGAAAGGGTTGGGGTTAGGGGGCGGTAGCGGTACAG
>CAIJLM010000075.1 GCA_903821495.1 uncultured Chthonomonas sp.
CGGAACTTCTTCGCGCAGACTGTAAATCGCTCTCTCGTCTTCTGGATACCCGAATACCTCTACCTCAGTATGCTACGCGCCGCCCCCGATTTCTGCTCGGTGCGCTCCGGCATCTACTATTTCGCAGACAGCCTCCCCGACCAAGAGCGTGCAACGCAACTCACCTCTGACGACTACACGGGCGTAATGGGGCTATCGCTAGAAGAGCGCGAACAGCGCATTAAAGACTTGACGGAACTTTTGGAGGAGTATCGCTCTCTATCGGAGGAAGCAAGAGACTGGCTTGCGGAAACTCGTCTTTTGAAGCGTTTAGGCGATTTATACTTTGGGAATGGGAGTTATGCGGAGGCGGAACTGCTTCACCTTGAAGAGTTGGCGATACTCCGCCAATATCTTCCCGAAACACATCTCGAAGTTGCCGCAAACCTGAATAATCTAGCAGGGTTATACCGCTTTCAAGGGCGTTATGCAGAAGCGAAGGCGCTCTATCTTGAGGCATTGGCGATATTCCAAAAAACTCTCCCCAAAGAGAATCCCTCTATCGCAACAAGCCTCAATAACCTAGGGGTATTGTATGAGCGTCAAGGGTGCTATGTAAAAGCGGAGGAAATGTATCATGAAGCTCTAACCCTGCGTGCCAAGTCTTTACCCGAAGGGCATCCAGATATTGCCTCAAGCCTCAACAATCTGGCAGGGCTATATTACAATCAAGGGCGTTATACAGAAGCAGAGAGGCTTTGCCTACAAGCGATAGCAGTAAAACGAGGGGCGCTCCCCAATGGGCATCCTGATATTGCTAAAAGTCTTTACAACCTAGCAGAATTGTATACTATTCAAGGTCGTTACGCAGAGGCGAAATCTCTCTACCTTGAGGCGCTAGAAACATTCCAGAAATCGCTGGGTAAGCAACACCCCAACACACAATCAGTCCTCAACAACTACCTCGCCTTCCTGCGTGAACAGGGGCGCGAAGCCGAAGCCGCCGCGTTTTTGAAGGAGGGGGGGTAATTGGGTGTATTTGCAATACTTTTATCGCCGAAACCCGCGAAATTCGCAAGCGTTCGCTACTTCGGTAAGAGTTCACTCTTTTGGGAGTTAACCGCGAAACACGCGAAAAAAATGCACAACGCCCTTCGCTTGGAGCCGCTCGCACAGGCTTTTAATTTCAAACCGCTAAGGCTCCTCTCCTTTGCGAAGGAGAGGTTGGGTGAGGTTATGTGAAGATTCCCAGAACCCTGAACGCCCTCTACCGCTCCCCGCGTTGCGCCAAGCGCGAACGGTGCATATCGAAGATGACTGCGAGAATAATCACCAGCCCCGTTATCAGAACGCATACGGAGATAGGGGCGCTATGGCGTGACTTCAAAGGCATCGCTATTAGCGAGCCGATACGCGAAAAAGTGGCTATCCAGCGTGAAAATGCGTCGAGTCCTTAGCGTTTCCGCCGCCGCGACAAGAGAAGCGTCGGCTAAGTCCGTATGCGTATCCTGATACTGCGCCATAAGACTACGCATACGCCTACGCTCCACAGCGCTACACTCATGAATAGCGAGTTGACCCTGCGCGTACATTTCCCACAACGCTTCTTGCCCCCTATAGCCGAGTTTGCGTCCGACGAGATACATCGCTTCGGTGAAACAGGGCAGGGTGGTAATCAACGGTAGCGGGAGCGCGGAGACAGCCGCGACGCATCGAGCATGATTTGCTGTCTGGTCAGCGTCTAGCAGGGCGTAGAGGGGCCCGGTATCGGTGAGCGTCATATCTCGAAGCCCTGTTGACGATACTTCTCGTCCATCCCCTCGGCGAAGGCGCGTTCATACGCGTCTTCCGGTAGCGGGGCGGGGACTATCTGCTTGCTGTGGAACTTACCGATAAACGGTAGCAACGCCTCATAAGCGGACTGCGAGAGAGGCGGGGTTGCGAGTTCCTGCGTCGCGAATCGGTCAAGCAAGGTCTTCTCCGCCAAAAGTTCGGGGGTTGTTCCTTGCCTCTCCGCCTCCTTTCTAATAACAGCCTCTATTTCGGGCGCTATGGTTAGGGTAAGACTCATGACGGCTCCTCCTTGTGAACGTTACTCTATTATCGCTGAAATCCGCGAAAATCGCAAGCGTTCGCTACTTCGCGCCGCGTTGCGCCAAGCGCGAACGGTACATATCGAAGATGACCGCGAGAATAATTACCAGCCCCGTTATCAGTCGCTTGTGAGGCTCTTGCGCCCCCATTCCCGCCAACCCGTTCCCCAACACCGCAATTATCAACACGCCGAACACCGAGCCAATGACGGAGCCACGCCCCCCAAGCAGGCTCGTCCCGCCAATCACGACAGCGGCTATCGCCTGTAGTTCGTAGCCCGTTCCCCCGTTCGGGTCGGCGGAGGCGAGGCGCGAAACGTTGATGATGGAGGCGGTAGCCGCCATGAGACCGCACAGGCTAAAGACGACGACCTTCACCTTTTTGACGGCGATACCGGAGAGACGCGCCGCCTCCTCATTACTCCCGACGGCGAGAACGTGTCGCCCAAAGGCGGTGCGTTGCAGAACGATTTGCGCGACTATCGCGATAATCAGCGCAACGAAGAAGGGGAGGGTCAACCCCGCTACGTTCGCGCTGGATATTCGCTCTACCGACTTCC
>CAIJLM010000076.1 GCA_903821495.1 uncultured Chthonomonas sp.
CAGGGCGGCTTGCGACTGGACGCGCCATTCTCGCTTAAAATGGCGCAAGAGGCGCTTCGCCGCGTGAAAGGCGAGGGTGGAAAGCCCCGAATGCCCCTTGGCGCAGAGCTACCCAAAGAGAAAATTTTAGCACTAGAGCAGTGGGTAGGCGAAGGAGCCATCTGGTCAAGCGGAAAGGCTATCGCCGCGCCAAACCTGATGGAGCTAGGTAAGAAGCACTGGTCTTTTCTGCCGCGCAAACGCTTCGCGATGCCTGTCGTCGCCCGTTCGCAGTGGAGCAAAAGCCCCCTAGATGCCTTTATTCTTCAACGCCTTATCGTAAAGGGTCTAAAGCCCTCCCCTACAGCCTCACGACGCGAACTCATTCGCCGTGTGACCTACGACCTAACAGGGCTACCTCCCTCACCCGAAGAGGTAGCAGCATTCGAGAAAGACCTCGCGCCCAACGCCTACGCAACCCTCGTAGATAGGCTTCTCGCTTCGCCGCGCTACGGAGAGAAATGGGGGCGGCACTGGCTTGACCTCGTGCGCTATGCCGAAACCAACTCGTATGAGCGCGACAACCCCAAGCCCAACATCTACAAATACCGCGACTATGTGATTCGCGCCTTCAACGGGGACAAGCCCTTCGACCAGTTCGTCAAGGAGCAGCTTGCAGGAGACGAACTGCCAGATGCGAGCGGCGACGCACTCGTAGCGACCGCCTACTACCGCTTAGGAATTTGGGACGATGAGCCTGCTGATGTCGTTCAAGCGACCTACGATGACCTTGATGACCTCGTTGCAACAACAGGGCAGGCGTTCTTGGGACTCACACTAGACTGTGCGCGGTGCCACGACCACAAACTTGACCCCATACCTCAAAAAGACTACTACCGCTTCGTCTCCTTCTTTCACAACATCAACCGATTCAAAAATGGAGGACCCACCGATGAGGCAATGTACTTCGAGACGCCAGAAAAAAAGAGAGAGTACGAAACGAAGTCGGCGGAATTAGAGGCAAAGCGCAAGACTAATAAGGCGCAGATAACCGAAATAGAGGCGCTACACAGCAAACTCCGCCCGAAAATTATCAATCCGAACGACCTTACCGACCTGAAATACCGCTACTATGAGGGCGCGTGGCAAAAAATTCCCGACTTCGATAAGCTAAAGCCCGTCGCAAGCGGAAACCTGAACCCAGCGCTTCTCGATATTCGCCCACGCAAACGCGATGAGAACTTCGCCTTCGTCTTCGAGGCAATGCTCAACGCTCCGCAGGAGGGTGAATACACCCTCTTTATGGACACCGATGACGGTTCGCGCCTCCTTGTTGATGGGCGCGCCGTTATAGAAAAAAATACCGATGGCGGACAAGGTAACGAAAAAAGCGTAAAGGTTCACCTCAAAGCAGGGCGCACTCCCATAAGAGTAGAGTATTTTCAGGCAGGCGGTCCCTTTGGTCTGAGCGTGGCATGGGGTGGCGCAGGCTTCCCGCGCCGTCCGCTCTCCACACTAGAGAGTTGTGGAGCGATGGGTCTCCCAACACTAATGAACGCAGAGCTTCCCCTCTTACTAAATCAAGAGAAGGCGACTGGGTACGCGCACCTACTCACCGAAAAGGTAGAACTCGCGAAGCAGACCCTACCCATTGAAATGGCTCTCTGCGTAACAGAGGCGGGCAAAAAAGCCCCGGACACCTTTGTTTTGTTACGCGGTAATCCCACCACTCCCGGCGAAAAAGTGACCCCTGCATTCCCCATCTGCGCTGGCGGTGGAGAGGCGTTAGCGCCTGAACCTCCCCCCAACACAAATACTGCGGGACGGCGCACCCTCCTTGCAAACTGGATAGCATCGCCCAACAATCCGCTTACGGCACGGGTCATTGTAAATCGTATCTGGCAACACCACTTTGGGCGGGGCATCGTTCGCACACCAAACGACTTCGGGTTGCAAGGGGCGCGCCCAACGCACCCTGAACTGTTAGACTGGCTTGCGGAGGAGTTCATCAAACAAGGATGGAGTTTCAAAAATCTACATCGAGTGATAATGAATAGCAACGCCTATAAGCAGTCTTCGCGGGCAAACCCAAAAGGGCTTTCGGTAGATCCACAAAACGAGACGCTGTGGCGGTTTGATATGCGCCGCCTGACGGCAGAGGAGATTCGGGATAGCGTGCTTGCCGTGAGTGGGAATCTCAACCTTGCCATGTACGGAACGCCCGTCTATCCTGAAATCGCGAAAGACATTCTTGCAGGGCAGTCCGTACCCGGAGCCGACTGGCACACCGATAAGATGCGCCCCGAAGACGTGAACAGACGCAGTATCTATATTCACGTCAAGCGGTCACTCACCTACCCTCTGTTTGCCGCGTTTGATTTGCCAGAGACAGACCGCTCTAGTTCGGCGCGTTTCTCCTCCACACAGTCCACACAGGCATTAGGACTCATGAACGGCGCTTTAATCAATAAACAGGCGGGGCTTTTGGCAGAACGAGTGCGAAAAGAGGTCGGGCAAGAGACCAAAGTCTTTGCACGAAGGCTACTCACCCTTGTACTACAACGTAACCCCGCCAACAATGAGGTTGTAGAGTGCCTTCGTTTGACGGAGCGGCTTCTCCGCAGAGGGGTGAAACCGGAGCAGGCGCAGGTATACCTCGCTCTTATGGCGCTGAACCTCGATGAGTTTATCTATCTAGATTAAAAAGGGACGAATATGAGCGGACTATGCGGTAAAACACGACGCGAACTATTATGGGAGACCGGAGCAGGCTTCACAGGGCTTGCCTTGACGAGCCTACTCTCTTCAGATGGTTTTTTTGAGGAGAAGGCGCACGCAGATACGGTGAAGGCAAACCCGCTTCTACCCAAACCTCCCATGTTTCCCGCCAAAGCGAAGAGCGTCATCTTTCTCTTTATGTACGGCGGGCCCAGTCAACTAGATACCTTCGACTATAAGCCCCATCTTGTCGGACGGGATGGGCAGACCGTCACCGTGCGAAGTTTCCGTGAAGGCAATAAGCCACGCGCGCTGAAACTGATGGAGCCGCGTTGGAAGTTCAAACCCTATGGAAAGTGCGGCAAGCACGTCTCCGACCTCTTCCCAAACGTTGGATCGTGTGTCGACGACATCGCCTTTATTCACTCGTGTTACTCAGATGCGCCCGTACACGGCTCCGCCATGATACAGATGAACACTGGCAAAATTCTGAGCGGTAGTCCTAGCCTCGGCTCGTGGGTTACGTATGGGCTAGGAAGCGAAAATCAGGATCTACCGGGCTTTTTGGTAATGATGGACACGACAGGAGGTCCCATCTCCGGCGCAAAAAACTGGTCATCAGGATATATGCCCGCCGCCTATCAGGGAACAGCGCTCCGCTCACAAGGCGACCCCATTCTCGACCTCAGCCGACCAGAGGGGATGACCTCCGAGGTTCAGCGTGACGTACTGGATTCATTAGGGCGACTCAACGAAACCCACCGTCAGCCGCGCGTAGACAACTCTAATCTTGCGGCGCGCATTGCAAGCTATGAGTTGGCGTACAAAATGCAGTCTCATGCCCCCGAAGCGGTGGACATCTCGAAAGAGCCAGAACATATCAAAGCGTTATATGGTTTGGACAAAGAGGAGACCCGTGACTTCGGATATCGCTGTCTTCTGGCGCGGCGTATGGTGGAGCGCGGAGTACGCTTTATTCAACTCTACGGCGGAGGCGGAAACACGAACTTTCTAAACTTCTGGGACGCGCACGGCGGCATTGTTGCAAACCACAACCGCAACGCCCTCCGAACAGACAAGCCTATCGCGGGGCTACTCAAAGACCTAAAACAGCGAGGCTTACTCGATTCCACACTCGTTGTCTGGGGCGGCGAGTTTGGGCGCACATCACACGGCACAGGTGATGGACGCGATCATAACGCCTACGGCTTTACAACGTGGATGGCGGGAGGCGGTATCAAAGGCGGCGTGTCGGCAGGAGAGACCGATGAACTAGGTATGGAGGCGGCGGTAGACAAGTACCACGTCAAACACCTCCACGCAACGATATTGAATCAGATGGGGCTTGACCCCAACCGCCTCTCGTACCTCTACAGCGGGCTGAACCAGAAGCTCGTCGGAGTTGTGCCAGTGGAGCCAATACGTTCGATTATCTCTTAATGGCGCGGACTTGACAAGAAGGTATTTCCCGCTCAAAACACGAAACTACCTCCAAGACCTAAGCCCATAGAATCTGGAGGTAGTTCCCCATGAAAAACGAACTCAGCGCCGAGCAGATAGCCTTCTACCGTGAAAACGGCTATCTCGCCATCGAGAACTTTCTCGCGCCCGACGAATTGGCGCGGTGGAGTCGTGTAACCGATGAAGCCGTCTCTTTACGTCTCAGTGGAGGCAAAGAGGGCAGTATCTCGCACACCCTCAACAATCAAGCCGACCCCGACGCTTTCTATGCAAATGTATTCACGCAGTGCCTCAAACTTATCGAAGTACACCCCGAAATGCGCGAACTCATCTGCGATGCGCGGCTCGGAAAGTTGGCGGCGACGCTGGCGGGGGTAGACGGTATGCGTATCTGGCACGACCAAGCCCTCTACAAGCCCCCGTTTGGAAACCCGACAGGCTGGCATCTCGACAATCCCTACTGGTCTTTTTTTAATCGCGATAGCCTCTCGCTCTGGGTGGCGCTGGACGACGCGACTCTCGGCAACGGCTGTATGTGGTACATCCCCGGCAGTCATAAGACCGCGACTTTCCAGAACTCCGGCATAGGGCAAAACATCGGCGACCTCTTCAAAATCTACCCGCAGTGGCGCGAAATTGACCCGGTAGCCGTGCCTGTTCCCGCTGGCTCCGCAGTATTCCACAATGGGCTACTCGCGCACGGAGCGGGCGCAAACATGACAAACCGCCCCCGACGCGCCATGACCTGTGGCTATATGCCCGATGGAAGCGTCTTCAATGGAGTGAATAAGAACATTCTACCCGACGACGTTTTTGAGGCGCTAAAGCCCGGCGACGTTTTCAATGACGACGCACTCACCCCCCTCATCTGGCACAAATCATGGGAGCAAAAATGAACGAAGGACGCTTAGACCCTCGCGTGCGCCGCTTTCTCCTGCCCACGCGCATACTCTGGACATCGGGCGCGGGAGTGGAACACGCTGAAAACCTCTTGAAAGAGGACGAGGCTACCTGCCTCCTACAACCCGCCAAAGACGGCAAAATGGCATCCATCCTTCTCGATTTCGGTAGGGAGTTGCACGGCTCCCTACGGCTGGACGTGCCGACTACGAGTAGCGGCAAACCCGCGCATATCCGAGTCCGATTCGGCGAGTCGGCGAGCGAAGCGATGGGAGAGCCGAACAACGACCACACCCTACACGACTTTACGGCGCGGGCGGCGTGGATGGGGCATACGGAAATCGGGCTGACGGGCTTTCGATTTGCGCGGGTAGACCTCCTAGATACCGAAGGCTCTATGACCCTGCGTCAAATCCACGCTATCTACATCTACCGCGACCTGCCTTACCTCGGCTCGTTTGAGTGCAACGATGCTCGGCTCAACAAAATCTGGCTCACGGGGGCGCACACAACCCACCTCTGTATGCAAGACCATGTATGGGACGGAATCAAGCGAGATAGGCTCGTCTGGATTGGCGACCTGCACCCCGAAGCGATGGTCATTAGCGCGGTCTTCGGCGGACACGAAATCGTACCGCAAAGCCTCGACTACGTGCGCGACAGAACCCCGCTACCTAACTGGATGAACGGAATCTCCTCCTACTCCCTCTGGTGGATACTGCTTCAGTACGACTGGTATCGCTATCACGGCAACCTCGTCTATCTCAAAGAGCAGAAAGCCTATCTGAAAGGGCTACTTGCGCTGGTGGAGTCGCGCCTTGCGAACGATGGGCGCGAAAAATTAGACGGCGGGCGCTTTCTGGAGTGGCCTACTAGCGAAGACCCCACCGCCATCGACGCAGGACTGCAAGCCCTTGTTGTACTGGCTCTCAAGGCGGGGGCGAGCCTCTGCAAAGTTCTCGGCGAGGGGGCGAGCGCGGCGAAAGCGGAGGCGAGCGCCCACCTCGCGTCGTTATCTCATCGCGCCCCTAGCCTGAGCAAACAGGCGAACGCCCTCGCCGTTCTCGCCGAAATGAAGGACGCGCGCGCCACTAACGCCAACCTTCTCGCGCTAGACCCCTATCGCGGCATCTCCACCTTCTACGGCTACTACATTCTGCAAGCCCGCGCCCTTGCCGGAGACCACACAGGCTGTCTCGAACTGATACGGCGCTACTGGGGCGGTATGCTGGATGTGGGCGCGACAACCTTCTGGGAGGGCTTCGAGCTGGACTGGACAGAGAATTCGACTCATCTTGACGAACTGCCTACGCCCGGCAAAAAAGACATTCACGCAGACTTTGGGAACTGGTGCTATAAGGGGCTACGGCATAGCCTGTGTCATGGCTGGGCTTCGGGACCAACAGCATGGCTTACCGAACACGTTCTCGGCGTGACTCCCGCGTCGCCGGGCTTCAAAACGGTTCACGTTCGCCCTGAACTCGCGGGGTTGGAGTACGCGAAAGGAGCCGTCCCCACTCCTCACGGCGTGATTCGGGTCTCGCACCAGAGACAGGCGGATGGGAGCGTTAAAACCGACCTGCAACTACCAAACGGCGTGAAACGCGCGTGAAGCGACAGATACTAAAACAGGAGGAGAGAGCATAATGAGACGCTTAATACTGCTATGCGCGATAGTTTGCGCGTTGGGCGGACGCGCCTACGGGCAGGGGCGGACGCTGGACATCTATTTTATTGATACGGAGGGCGGAGCCGCCACGCTGATTGTGACCCCCGCCAACGAATCGATACTGATAGATACGGGCAATCCGGGTACACGCGACGCGAATCGCATCGCGAAAGTGGCGAAGGAGGCGGCGCATCTCACCGCGATTGACCATCTTGTCACCACGCACTGGCATCTTGACCACTACGGCGGAGTGGAGGAACTCAACAAGATACTCCCCATTCGCCACTTCTACGATAGGGGCATCCCCGCGCAGACTCTCGACGACCCAGAGCATTTCCCCGCCCTGATAGCCGCCTATCGCGAAGCGTCTAAATCCGCCTCCAAAACGGTGAGGGCGGGAGATATACTGCTCTCGCGCAACATCAACGGGCGGGCGTTGACTCTGAAATGTCTGGTCGCCTCCGGTAAAACCGTTCCGGATAGTCCCGCCGCGAAAGCGAATCCCTTCGCTCAAGGCGAGAAGCCTATGGCGGTAGATACCAGCGATAACGCGCAGAGTCTTGGAGTGGTTCTTCAGTACGGAGCCTTTCGTTTTCTGGATATGGGAGACTTGACGTGGAACGTGGAGTATAAACTGGTCTCTCCAACGGATAAGATAGGACTGATAGATGTGTATCAGGCGACGCATCACGGGCTAGATATAAGCAACAACCCTGCGCTCATAAACACTATTCAGCCCCGTGTCGCCGTCTTCAACAACGGGCCCCACAAGGGCGGGCATCCGAGCGTTGTCGCTACGCTTCGCAAGATTCCCGGGATAAAAGCCATCTATCAGCAACACCGAAACCTTGACAGCAAGCCTGATGAGAACGCTCCCGCCGAGTATATCGCCAACGAGAAAGAGGAGTGCGAAGCGGAGTATATTCATATCTCTGTCGCTCTCGACTCTAAGACCTATTGCGTCGCGATTGGAAGCGGAGGGGCGCAGAAACTGTATCAGACTCGCCAGTACAAGCCCTTCCCCTAAAGTGAGAGAAGGAGAGACAGGGCTAGAGCATATAAATTCAGTTCAGGGGCTAACAGCAAGTATCAACAGTGTTAGCGTCCCTCTATATTATCTCAAAAATACCTTCGTGGCGACTTGAGGAGGGCATGGCTCCAATCAAGGTTGCAC
>CAIJLM010000077.1 GCA_903821495.1 uncultured Chthonomonas sp.
AACACAGAGGCGAAAATAGACCAAATTGCACTCTGATTTACCGGAAACTAAAGGTATACACCATTCAAGAGAGTTTTCTGGAAAGTACGCGCGTAAGAGTTCCCCTTTTTGGGAATTAACCGCAAAAAAATGCAGACAAGCCCTAAACTTGGACCCATCGTACAGACTTCTAATCTCAAACCACAAGAGCTCCTCTCCTTTGCGAAGGAGAGGTTAAGCGAAAGGGTTCCCGTCGCCCTAAACTCTTACGTTCACTGTAGAGACGGGTTAGAAAAATCCCTTCCTTTCGCTTTTCTAAAAATTTCTGACTGACAGTCACTTTTTTGCTGTCCGCTAGGTATAATAGACTATCAGACCTCTAAAAAGAGGTCTCGCTCCTTCGTTTCTACCGCTTCCCAGCGATTTTGGGAGGCAAGGAGGTTGGGTATATGCAGTGGTTAGCGGAAACCTGTGTGCGCCGTCCCGTCTTCGCGACGGTTATCATACTTATTCTCTCCGTCGTCGGTCTCTTTAGTTATGGGCGGCTTGGAGTGGATAGATTCCCCAAAGTGGACTTTCCCATCGTCACCATCGTCGTGCGTCAGATTGGCGCGTCTCCTGAAGAGATTGAGACGGAGGTTGTAGATAAAATTGAGGAATCGGTCAACACCGTAAGCGGCATTGACCAACTCTACTCCACCTCCTACGAGGGCGTGGGTATTGTGACGGTAGCCTTCGTGCTAGAGAAAGACATCAATGTCGCCGTTCAAGAGGTTCGCGACAAGGTCAACGCCGCCCTGCCCCTGCTCCCCAAAGACATCGACCAGCCCACGGTAGACAAAGTGGACACCGACGCATCCCCTATTCTCGACATTGCGCTCGTCTCGGAAAAAGACGTTCGCACGACAACTGAGTACGCCGATAAGATACTGCGCCGCCAGATAGAGAGTATCAGCGGCGTGGGGCAGGTACGCCTCGTGGGAGGTCGCGCCCGTCAAATAAACCTTGTGCTAGACACCGAGAAACTCAAATCAAGGGGCTTGACCGTTCTGGATGTTCAACGCGCTATGCAGAGCCAGAACATTCAGATACCCGGCGGCTCTGTAGACCAGACCACCCGCGAACTCACGCTCCGCACCTATGGGCGCGTCAAAACCGTCTCCGAATTCAACGAAATTCCTATCGCCAAGCAGGGTTCCACCAGTATTCTACTCTCCGATGTGGGAACTGCGGAGGACGGGATGGAGACGGCGACCTCCGTCGCTACGCTGAACGGCAAGCCTACCGTTGTTCTCTCGGTACGCAAACAGTCCGGGTTGAACACAGTGGCGACGGTAGACAGCGTTCTCGCCCGTCTCAAGCAGATAGAGAAAACCCTGCCGAGCGGCTACCAAATCGTTATCGCTAGAGACCAGTCCAAGTTTATCAAAGCGGCGAACAGCGCGGTTCAAGAGCACCTTGTAGTGGGTAGCATCCTCGCCGCGCTGGTTGTTCTGCTCTTTCTGTGGAACTACCGCACCACGATTATCGCCGCCATTGCGATACCCACCTCCATCGTCAGCACCTTCGGATTGATGTCGTACATGGGCTTCACCATCAACGGATTGACTCTGTTGGCGCTTACCCTCTCAGTAGGTATCGTAATTGACGACGCGATTGTGGTTCTGGAAAACATCTACCGGTTTGTGGAAGAGAAGGGCATGAACCCCTTCGAGGCGGCGATTGAGGCGACGCGGGAGATTGGTCTTGCGGTGTTGGCGACCACGCTTTCGCTCATCGCGGTCTTCCTGCCCGTTGCGTTTATGACGGGTATCGTCGGGCGCTTTATGAACTCCTTCGGGCTTACGATGGCGTTCGCGATATTCATATCGCTCATCGTCTCCTTCACCCTCACACCCATGCTCTCATCGCGCTGGATTAAGATGCCGCCGCCCAAAGACGAGACCGAAAAGAAGAAGGGTAATTCTAAAGAGTTCGGCTTCTTCCGCATTCTGGATGGTATCTACACGGCGCTACTCAAGTTCTCCATGCGCCGCCGTTGGGTGATTGTCGTTATCAGTCTGGGCGTACTCTACAGCACGGTTCCGATTGGTATCGCGATACCCAAAAACTTCCTGCCAGACGACGACGAATCGCAGTTCCAAGTGACGGTGCGCGCCCCTGAAGGAACGAGCCTCGTAGCGACGCAGACTCTCGCGACACGCATTGATGACGAGGTAAAAAAACTGCCCGGCGTGGAGTACACCCTGCTGACGATTGGTAACAGCGACCAGCAGACCAAAAATCAGGCGGGCGTTTTTGTGAAGATGTTGGACGTTGAGAAGCGCAAAAACCTCACGCAACAGGACGTAATGCAGATGGTGCGTACTAAGGTGCTTCCCAAGTACGGCAACCTTCGCGCCAGCGTGGGGCCCGTTCCTGCGATTGCGGGAGGGGGAGGAGCGCCGACGGGGTTTAGCTACTTTATTTCGGGACCTAGCCTTGCCAAACTGACGGAGATTTCAGCGAAAGCCCTTGAGGAGCTCAAAAAGGTTCCTGAAGCGGTAGACGTAGACAGTTCGCTAATTGTGGGGCAACCGGAGTTGGGCGTTCAGATAGACCGCAAACGCGCCGCCGAACTAGGCGTATCGGTGATGGACATTGCGAACGCGCTTCACCTGATGGTAGGCGGCGCAAAAGTGACCAACTTCAACGAGAACGGCGAGCAGTACGAAGTGCATATCCGCGCCGCCAAGCCCAACCGTAGCGATGCGGACGTTATCAAAGAGATTACCGTCCCCTCTAGCGCACAGCCGGGAGGGAGCGTACCGCTATCGCAAGTCGTGCGCTTTGCACAGGGTACGGGCCCCTCGCAAATCTACCGCCTGAACCGCCAGCGCCAACTGACGCTTATGGCGAACATTCTGCCCGGCGCGTCGCAAGCGACGGTGCAGGAGAAGATGACCGAAATCGTGAAGAGGTTGAACCTGCCGCCGGGCTACACTTATGGCGTGTCGGGGAACTCGCGAGAGCAGGTGAAAGCCTTCGGCGCGTTTATGGCGGCGTTCGCGCTCTCGCTCATCTTCATGTATCTGATTCTCGCGGCGCAGTTCGAGTCGTGGGTTCACCCCATCACGATTATGATTGCGCTTCCGCTTACGGTTCCGTTCGCGCTACTCTCGATTCTCGTGTTCAAAATCTCGCTCAATATCTTCTCAATGCTTGGTATTCTGGTACTCTTCGGCGTTGTGAAGAAGAACGGTATTTTGCAGGTAGACCACACGAACCAGTTACGGGCGAAGGGCATGAACCGCTACGACGCTATCATCGCGGCGAACCGAGACCGCCTGCGCCCCATCCTGATGACGACGTTCGCGTTCGTTATCGGTATGCTACCGCTGGTATGGTCTAGCGGCACAGGCGCGGCTACAAACCGCAATATCGGCTATGTGGTTATCGGGGGGCAGACCTTCTCGCTACTGCTTACGCTACTCGCTACTCCGGTCTTCTACTCGATTTTCGACGACATGAAGAACTTCGCGATTGGAAAGCGGATAGCGGCAGGTATCGGGAGAGTGTTCCGCAGAGGGTAGAGCGCGGCGTTGACAACTAC
>CAIJLM010000078.1 GCA_903821495.1 uncultured Chthonomonas sp.
CCAACCCTTACCCCTTCACAAGGGGAAGGGCGAATACCGACATTCAAAGGCTTCCGCACTCCTCAAAACATAACAGAGTACGGGAGCATCCAAAGTCTCCCCTTTGTGAAGGAGAAGAATTAGAGGGGGTGGCTGGGTCAGCGCGATAAGCCTCCCGCACTGACCCGCCCCTAAACCCGAAACGGGAAGGAGACGAGGGCTAAATCACAATCCTCGAAAGACAACGCGGAACCCGTTATTGAGATCCCTGCCGTCTGGATTGTACCTAAGGCGGTAGGCGCACCGGAAGATGTCTGGATCGATATTGTCCCAGCAACCACCCCGCAGGACACGCTCCAAACTGTTATTGGCAGACAAGTTCGCAGGTTCCATATCTTGCGTTTCTTGCCAGTAGTTTGGGTCATAAGCATCCAGACACCACTCCCAAGCGTTGCCCGCCATATCGTATAGCCCGTACCCATTCGCTGGATAACTCCCTGCCGACGCAGTGCCACTCCTTAATCTCCTTACCGAGAATTTCCTTACCGAGTTCGCGCACATGTTTACACTCCACTGGTCTCCCCAGGGGTACTGCTTCCTCTCCAAGCCACCCCGAGAGGCTACCTCCCACTCCGATTCACTCGGTAAATCGCCCCCTGCCCACTTCGCATAAGCCCGCGCCTCCGCCCACGTCACTCGCGCAATAGGATGGTCTTTCTTACTCCAATCTCTGTTGAAGTCAGGAGCGTCAGGCATCCTCTTGCCCTCCGCCATACAGTAACGCTCATACTGACCTACCATCACTAGGTTCTTCGAGATGTGAAAACCAAAAAGAGCCACGTAGTGAGGAGGGTTATCGCTCTCGCCAGCCTTCCCCAACTTGTACAAGCCCCCCGGTATGTAACACAGATACTTCCCGGTTGAGGACGGCGCTGCGGTTTCCGCCGTAGCTCGAGAAGGCGCGGGTTGCGCCGCTCTGTTTCCATCCGTCAAAGGCTCCCCTTGAACGGTGGCGCGGAGGAGCGTCTGCGGTTCGTCGATAGGTATGTTGTAAGCGGGACGTAGGAGTTCATTAGCGTTTTCAGGGGCGCGGCTTCCCCGCAACAGAGTGCCGCCCTCTTCCCATACTTGCCGCGCCCCCTCACGAACCGCTTCTGGAACCCCTGACTTCTTAGACAACTCTTCGCAGTACTTTTCAACGCTGACTACGCCCAACCACCTTCTTCGGTAGCCATCGGGCAACCCTTGAAGTAACGCATATTTCACTCCGGTAGAAAGGGAGGCGTGCGCTAGTATCTTCTCAGGCGAGCTAAAATCTGCGTTCCAAGTATTCGCTACCACAGAATACGCGCCTTCGCACTCTTGCGTCAACGCCTGTATCACGGAATACTTTGCGCTATCGGCTCCTATCTTCACCAACGCCTTTATCGCGCTTCGTCGCGCAAATCTATTCGGAGAGCCGAGCGCATCCAGCAGAGACGGAACAGCGGACTTGCCCATCTTCGCAAGAGCCTCCACCGCCTGATGCCGCGCCTCTATATCGGGATGCCCTAGGCGTTCTATGTGGTTCGTGGTTGCGGCGTTCATAAGTTTTACCCGCCCCCTTCCCGAAACCGAACCTCGTCAAAAACCTACTGAATTTTACCACGCCCCGCGATTTTCCACACGGCTTCCACCGTTTCTCCGCGCACAGCGACCAAATTATCGTGCATATTCAGGCAGGTGCAGGCGTGATTCGGGATAATTCGCACTTTGTCGCCGACTTTCAGCGAGGTTTGCCCACTTATCTGCACGTAGCCATGCTCTTCGTTAAAACTCACCATCGTCAGTTCAGGATGCCCGACCACCTCTCCAATAGTCTTATCCGCGAAGGGGCTATCTCCCGCCAACGATTTAGACCCTGCGTCCAGTATCAGTCTGCCGTCGCTACGAATACTCGTCACGGTAGCGAGAACGGTTAATGCAGTACTCTCAGGGGAAGCGCCGTACCTCACCTGCATACGGTCGTTGAAGACGTAGGTTCCCGGTCTCAATTCGGTGGGCAGAGGCTCCAGCGCGAGGTAAGGCGCTCCCGGCGTAGACCCCATGCTGATTTCGGCTACGGGGATACCGCTACTCGTGAGCAGGTCGCACACCTCTTTAAGCCGCGCTTGCGCCGCCCGCGCCCCTATCAGTTTACTCTCCGCGCCGTAGACCTGCCCCTCGTGCGTAAACACGCCGATAAACTCCACTCCCTTGCGGCTTGTGATATACTGCGCTAACTCTAACGCCTCCTGCGGCGAACGAACGCCAGCGCGTCCCAACCCAGTATCTACCTCAATCAGCAGTGAGACGGTTACGTCCGCCTTTTCCGCCGCCTCCGCGATAGGCGCAGTAGCCTCTACGCTATCCGTAGCGGCGCGAATTTTAATGCGCCTTACAAGATTGATGAGGCGTTCGACTTTTATCGCGCCCACAATCTGATTCGCAATAAATATATCGTCGAACCCTGCGTTCGCGTAGACCTCCGCCTCTCCCAACTTTGCAACCGTCAAACCCGTCGCGCCGTTTGCGAGTTGCATTCTCGCTATCTCAATGGTTTTGTGAGTCTTGGTGTGCGGGCGTAGTTTTTTGCCGTTACCCGTCACTATTCGCGCCATCTCCTGTACGTTGCGCTCAAGCCTATCAAGGTCTACAATCAGCGAAGGGGTATCTAAATCATAAAGGTTCACGGGTTTCTCCTAAAGACAGGTTCCAAACGAATTAAGTTGCATGGTGTCAAATTCTCAAAGCGGAGGGGAATCTCCTGCATTAGGAGGGGTGTAACGTTTTTCACACCTAATTTATGACGCTACCGTCACGCTCGCTTCGTATACTGTGTGTAGTTTGATGGGAAACGACGCTACACAAATCTCTATAACCATGTTTTGATTGAACCGTACCTTTCGGTTCAGAAGGAGCCACACCGTATATGAGGCACACCGTGTCTCGCTCTACCTCTCTGTTGCGAGTTCTCGCAACTCCTCTCGCTTCCGCGCTTCTACTAGGTCTCTGCTATACAACTAGCCTCGCCAACGACGGCGGTATCGCTCAGGGCGGCAACCCTAGGCTTCTGCATGGACACCCTACCGTGTCTATGGAGAGCGAGGTGATACGTATCAAAGTTGGCAAGAAGAAGATTACGGTAGACTGCGCTTTCGTCTTCAATAACAGCAGTCCCGCTTGTACCGCTCGTATGGGCTTCCCCGACATTGGCGCGGGCGCGAACGACCCCGACGAAGAGAACGGGCCCGACCCTATGAAGACTCCCCCGCGCACTACGTTTCTCAGTTTCAAAAGCGACATCGACGGACGCTCCATACCCACGAAGTTGATTCGCGCCAATGAACCGGGACACTTCTGGCACGCGAAAAACGTAACGTTTCCCGCACACAAAAAGACGATAGTCCACGATGTCTACACACAGTATCTCGGCGGCGGACTTGTGGACGCGCAGGGCGGAGGCGGTAGCGTAAGCCACGTTTCGTACATTCTCCACACAGGCGCGTCGTGGCGTGGAAACATCAAGCGAAGCGAGGTTCTGGTTACGTTTGAAGACGGAGCGTTCCCCGCGAAACCGCAGTTAATCCCTCTCTCCAAAGTGGCGAAAGGCGACGATGGCAGGAGTTTGAAGTCCGCTCTGCCCGCGCCGAACGCTATTGTCTGGAAGGGATGCGCTAAACCGACCCTTCAGGGCAAGACCCTACGCTTCGTTCGCACAAACTGGAAGCCGAAAGTGAAGGACGACATAGACCTCTACGTAGGCTACAAGTAACG
>CAIJLM010000079.1 GCA_903821495.1 uncultured Chthonomonas sp.
GCGTATTGGGGTTTTCTACCACTGTAAGAGTTCAGGGTTAATGGGAATTAACCGCGAAACACTCAATGCGAAATGCGATTCTACCGCGAACAACGCGAAAAGGCGCGAAAAAATGCACACTGCAAACACCCTAGAGGAATGCGCCAAACTTCCCAATCTCAAACCCCCATCCGTGCATTCACCCCTTCTCCCAGAATTGGGAGAAGGGGCAGGGGTTGAGGGCTAGAAGAGGTTGGGTGAGGTTAAGCGTCAAGTTCCCAGAACCCTGAACTCTTACCTTCAACGCCGCTCCTCAACGATGGTTTCGGATATGGGTTTACCTTCAACTCTGATAAGTCGGCGTTCTCCTGCCGTATTGACGCGCTTGGGCTTGATTTCCGTAAGCAGTCCCGCTTGAAGTAGAGCCTGTAGCGCGCTCCACTCGTCAGGCGAATAACCTGCGGTTTCGAGTCTTTCCTGCACGGCGCGTTCTACAAAACTCAGTTCGGTGAGTTCCATATTGCGAATATCTTCCAACACACGATTAAGCGTCGCCTGAGCCATGCTGAAAACTCCTTGTATCTCCTACGGCAAAACAGTAAGTTGCGTGATTCCGTTTAGGTGGATGGGCTTTTGGGAGATGAGTAGCCCTCCGCTAGTCTCCCAAAAGTGAACCGTTCCCTTGCTATTCGCGCTCACTAGAACCTGCCCATTCGATGAAAAGCCAAGACCGCGAACGCTCGACCCCGCCCTACAGAGAAAGGGGCGCGGCTTGCCCGTACTGACTTCCCAAACCCGTATATTCCCTCGCGTGTCTCCCGCCGCTATCCACTGCCCGTTACTCGTCCACGCGAGAGCGGAGAGAGCGAACTCAGTGACGCGGATACTGGTCTCTTCGCGCTTTGCGGCGATATTCCAGATACGCGCATAACTGTCTTCACAGCCTAGGGCAAGGCGTTTCCCATCGGGCGATAGAACTGCGGCGTTGACCTTGATAGCGCCGAATTCAAGATTCGCTTCGGGATAGAGATGTCGCGCCCCGTTCAGTAGATTCACGACACGCCACGACAGCAGTTCCGTCTGTGTGGCGACATACAGAACCTTACCATCAAGCGAGTAGAACAGAGCGGACGCTCCGCCCTGAACGCCCTGCGTGTCAAACTGATTTTTGCCGCTCGCTCGCTCCCATAGACGCAAGGTTCCGTCGGCGCAAGCGGTGGCGATAGTCTTGCCATCGGGTGAAACAGCAAGCCCCGTAATCGCTTTTTCGTGCGCCCTCTGTTCGAGGATAAGTCGGCTATAGGTCGCGTTCCAGACCTTTATAGTTCCCGCCACGTCTCCGCTCACGAGGAGGCTCCCCTTCGTTCCGGGAACCAGCGCAATTGCGGCGACTTTTTCGTTGTGCGCCCCTATTGGAGAGAGTGTCCCGTTCGCGTTCACCCGCTTAATGGCATGGTCTTCGCCGCCAGTGATAGTAGCCGGCGTAGCGATTTGCGGCGGCTTGACTAACACTCGTTCGCCTAACTTCTGCGCCATTAGCGTGGAGCCGTAGCCGAGAAGCGATAGGCTTATGAGGCTAAACAGCGACCTCTTCAAGATAGAAATCGTGTGCATAGAGCTCCTGTACAGCATTGAATTCCGCTTCGGTGAAGGCGGGCGTGTCGGTGGCGCGGGCGAGTTCTTCCAACTGCTTCGCGTCGTAGATATTCGGGAACAGCCCCGAAATGCTCTTTTCGTGCAGAATGAACTGTATCGCCATCTGCCCCAGCGTGCGCCCCGCTTCGTCCGCGACAAACTTCAGTTTTTCAATCTTCTTGAGACCATCGAGGAGCCACTTCTTCCTCATTTCGTCGGTGGTGAGGCGGAAACTGCGGTGGTCGTTCGGCGCGAAGGTGGTGTCCTCGTTGTAACTGCCTTCCAGCAAGCCGGAGGCGTGGGGAACGCGCACAAGAACGGGAACCTCATGCTCCCTCGCATGGGGGAATATCGCTTCTCCGAGTACCTGCTCTAGCAGGTTGTAGATGATTTGCGCGGGCGCATGACGGTGCGTAACACAGTAGATACCCTCTTCGCTCTGCCGTTGCGGTTGCAGGGCGGGCCCCAACGCCGCGCCGTAGGAGAGGATTTTGCCTTCCGCTTTCAGGCTGTCCAGCGTCGCAAACAACTCGTCGTTTTCCAGCGCGTCCATGCGCGGGTTGTGGAGTTGGTAGAGGTCTATGCGGTCTGTATTCAGGCGCTTGAGGCTCTCTTCACAGGCTTTGCGAATAAAAGCGGGAGACCAGTCGTGCGGACGCTCTTTCTGACCGGGCTGTATGCCGGGCGAATTATAGAAGTCGTAGCCGAACTTCGTCGCGATAACCATGTCGTCACGGTGTTCGCCTAGCGCGTCCGCGAGAAGCGTTTCGCCCTTGCCGTCGCCATACACGTCGGCGGTATCGTAGAAGGTGATACCCAACTCGAAAGCGCGTTGCAGGAGGTCAATGCCCACGCTATCGTCCGTTATGCCCCACATTTTCGTGGAGACCGTCCACACCCCAAAGCCCACCGCAGAGACGCGCAGTCCCGTGTCGCCCAGCGTTCGATATTGCATTTCAAGGCTCCTTTGACAATCAAAATTGAAACAAGCGCCCGTTCCTCGCTTCGTGAAGAGAAGAGGGTAGCGTTTGATAATATGCTAACATCATATCACATTGTGACACATTATTCAGCGGCTTGAGGGCGACTAATACGAACTGTAAGAGTTCACCCTTTTGGGAATGAACCGCGAAATGGGGATGCGAAATGCGATTCTACCGCGAAAAACGCGAAAAGGCGCGAAAAAGATGCACAATACAACCCGCCCTAGAAGAACGCGCCAAACTTCCCAATCTCAAACGCCGCTAACTAGCGAAAAACTAAGCGTGGAAAGACTACGCTACTCGATTATGCAGGATATTCCTCTGCGCTTTGCGAATCTCAGTAGGATAAGGTTCTGTCTGCGAAATGCCAATTAGGGCGGGAGGCTCGAATGTGATAGTATGGATATGCACAGATATGGAAGGGTTAGCCGGAGTCAGTCACTGGGATGAGTGCTACCACCCCGACGACAACGCCACCGAATACCTCTATGGGCGCGAACAACTAACGGCGGAGGTGAACGCGGCGGCGCAGGGCTGTTTTGATGCAGGGGCGAAGGAGGTTCGCGTTCTGGACGGGCACGGCAGAAACCGCAATAGAGGCTTTATTCGCGAAAACCTGGATAAGCGTGTTCAAATTGTCTGGATAGGAGAGCGGAATCCGCTCCGTTGGGAGGGACTGGACGAAACCGTCAGCGCGGTAGCGATGATTGGTCAGCACGCAATGGCGGGAACCGTGAACGGGTTTCTCGACCATACGCAAAGCCCAAAAGAGATATGCCGATACCTCATCAATGGCGAGGAGTATGGCGAGATGGGGCAGTTCGCGCTCTATGCGGGGGGCTTCGGAGTTCCGCTTATCTATGTTTCGGGCGATGAGGCGCTGTGTGAAGAGGCGCGGCGGCAGTTTCCGCACGTCGCAAATACGCCAACGAAGCGCGGCACAGGGTGGGCGACCTGCGACCTCTATCCGCCAAACGCAGTTCGCTCTAACATCCAACACGACATTGCAGACGCTCTACAGGCTGTGACTCGCGCCGACGCATGGCGTTTGGAGACCCCGATAGAGGTGAGCGTTGAGTGGGCGTGGAGCGAGAGGGCTGACCGCTTCGCCCGCTTCCCGAATGTTCGCAGACCCCATGCCCGCGTTGTATCGTGGCGTATCGCCGACCAACGCGACATCTATCAGTATCCCTCTGCGGAGTGGACTCCCGAACCTTGATAGGTGGTTCAATGGAAAGAGAGAACTCGATTATGGAGAGTAGTGAACCGATACAGGACGCATCCGTCTGTTGCGAGGGCGGGAGTTGCGGGGGCGCGTTGCCGCGCCGCGAGTTTTTGTCATGGGCGGGGACGGGCGCTCTTGCCGGCGTTCTTCCCTCTATGTCCGCAATGGCGGGACCCTTTACCGCCCAAGACTTCGAGGCGCTCGTTCCGCACGATAAAAAACTGCGCCCGGACTGGGTGAAATCGCTCTACGAGAGGGGCAAGCCGGAGGTCTATTCGGGGAGTGAACTCCGCTACGTGGGTATGCCTGTGGGCGGTATCGCGTGCGGGCAACTCTATCTGGGAGGAGATGGGCGGCTCTGGTACTGGGACATCTTCCGCTCGTTTACTTCGACGGACTACGCCGGAAAGGTGTGGGCGGGACTCCACTATGAGACTCCCCTTCCCGCTGAACCGAATGTTACGCAGGGCTTCGCAGTGCGCGTTCATCATAGAGGCAAGGTTGCCATTCGCACGCTTGACCACAAAGGCTTCCCAAAAGTCACGTTTCGCGGGGAGTATCCGGTTGGGCGCGTCCACTACGCCGCAGACGATTTCCCTGTTGAGATAGGCATGGAGGCGTTTTCGCCCTTCATTCCGCTCAATGTGGAGGACTCCTCGCTCCCCGCGACTATTCTCTCCTTCACCCTCAAAAACACGACTGCCGAAAAAATAGAGGTTGACCTTGCGGGCTGGCTCGAAAACGCGGTATGCAGATACGGCGATAGCGGGCTGAAAATTCTGCGCCTCAGTAGAGTGGTTCAGCGGGAAGGGCAGTTGGGACTCTCCTTTGAAGCCGAGCAGGTTCCTGACGACTCCGTTCCGCGTAAGGAGGTAGTTTTCGAGGACTTTGAGAACGGTTATGGCGATTGGACGGTGGAGGGGGAGGCGTTTGGGAAGGAGCCTGCAGCGGGGACGCTTGCGGGGCAACAGGAGGTGAGCGGCTTTACAGGCTCTCGCCTCGTCAACTCATTTCATGGCGGCGACAACGCGAAGGGCAGGCTACTCTCCAAGCCATTCGTCCTCTCCCGTAAGCGAATATCGTTCCTTATTGGCGGAGGCTCTCGCCCTAACGAAGCGTGTATGAACCTGCTTATCGACGGCAAGATAGTCCGCACCGCCACCGGACAGAACGCTGAGGCGTTGATTCCCGCTTTCTGGAGCGTGCAGGAGTTTGAGGGCAAAACCGCGCAGATTGAGATTGTGGACAACGCGACGGGCGCTTGGGGGCATATCAATGTAGATAACATCGTCTTCACCGACCGCCTCCCCGTCTCACGTATCGAAGAGGTTCCGGGCTATGGCTCAATGGCTCTCACCCTAATTCAGGGGAAGGGCAAACAGTTCGCGACGGCGAATGTCGGTAGCGAACTGGATGTTGAAGGGCTGTTCGCGGCGCTAGACAAGCCCCATGTCTCCAAAAGCCGAAAACCCTCTTCCGAAAAGATGATAGGCGCAATAGGGCGCAAGGCGACTCTTGAACCTCACGCCACAACGATAGTGCATTTCGTCCTCTCATGGTGGTTTCCGCACTACAATATATCGGGCGGCGAGATGGGGGCGCTCGCCGAATCGGGCAAACTGCTTCGCGCCTACGCAAAGCGTTTTGATGGCGCAGACGCAGTGGCGAACTACGTTGCGGAGGAGCTGCCGCGTCTTGTGGGGCATACGCATGAGTGGAACAAAACGTGGTACGACTCGACCCTGCCGTATTGGTTCCTAGACCGCGCTTTCATACCCGTAAACACCCTCGCGACCCAGACCATGCACGCCTTCGATAATGGGCGTTGGTGGGCGTGGGAGGGGGTGGACTGTTGCCCCGGAACCTGTCAGCACGTCTGGCAGTACGCGCAGTCGGTAGCGAGGCTCTTTCCCGCCATTGAGCGTGATTTGCGGGAGCGCGTGGACTTCGGGCTGGCGTGGAAAGAGGACGGGCGCATGGGTTTCCGCGCTGAAAATGACCGTAGCGTGGCGCACGACGGCTTCTGCGGCACGATACTTCGCGCCTACCGCGAACACCTCATGTCGCCTAACGACGCTTTTCTGCAACGGCTCTGGTCGCGTATTCGGAAGTCGCTAGAGTTCATACTAAGCGAAGACAAAAACGAAACCGGCTTACTAGAAGGCGAACAGATGAACACCCTCGACGCGGCGTGGTACGGGCCCATGTCGTGGATAAGCTCGCTCTACCTAGGGGCGTTGGCGGCGGGCGTGAAGATGGCGACAGAGATGAACGACGACAACTTCGCGAAGGTCTGTCAGGCTCGACTAGACGCGGGGCGAAAAAGCCTCGTGGCGCGACTATACAATGGCGAGTACTTTATCCACATTCCGCCGGACTTCACGCACACTAACACGAACAAGGGCTGTCACTCCGACCAGATGTTAGGGCAGAGCATGGGGCATTTAGTAGGCTTGCCGCGCATTTTCCCGCCCGATAAGTCGAAATCGGCGCTACAGGCGATATGGAAGTACAACTTTACGCCCGATGTCGGAACCTATCGCAAGAAGTTCAAGGATATACCCGGAGGGCGCTGGTACGCGATGCCGGGAGAGGGCGGGATGTTGGTCTGTACCTGGCCCCAAGGCGGAGGCGCGAACGCGGGCGGCAAAAACGCCACCTTTGCGGGCTACTTCAACGAGTGCTGGACGGGTTTCGAGTATCAGGTTGCGACGCAGATGGTGTGGGAGGGAATGCTGAAAGAGGGCTTTGCCATTGTCCGAACGGCGCACGACCGCTATCACCCCGCGAAGCGCAACCCCTACAATGAGGTGGAGTGTTCCGACCACTACTCCCGCGCTATGTCGAGTTACGGGGTGTTTTTGGCGGTGTGCGGCTTTGAATACGACGGACCTCATGGGCGTATCGGCTTCGCCCCGCGCCTCACGCCCGAAAACTTCCGCGCTCCCTTCACCGCCGCCGAGGGCTGGGGAACCCTCCATCAGGCGCGAAACGGCAAAGAGCAGTCCCACGAAATCGCACTGCACTGGGGGAGTCTGCACGTCAAAACGCTTGCGTTCACCGTTGCGGAGGGGGCTACGCCTACAAAGGCGACAGTTGCGATTGGCAAGCGAACTCTGGAAACGACCCTGCACGTGCAAGGCGCTCAGGTGGAGATAAGGCTCGCTTCATTGGTGAAAGTGACGGCGGGGCAGACGCTGAAGGTTGTGGTGGCGTGACCTCTCCGCAAGCCCTCACCGAAGTCAGTAAGGCAAAGCGGCAAACCTGACCGCCTTGTAGGCAAGTCCCTCCCCGCTTCGGGGAGGGATGTCCGCAGGGAGAGGTCAAAAACAAGGAGTCTCATGCAAGAACCGGAGGAAAATCCAAAAAAGAGGCGCACAGCCGAGTGGCTGACGAACTATCGCGGCGTGATAGCGTTTCTCGCCGTCTTTCTGCTCGGCTGTTTCTACACGCCCAAAGCGCGAGACACAGGCTTGCCCATCTTCCTCTCGCTACACACGCAACTCGATATCCTCTACGAGTACTGCGAGTATGGGCTACTCGCGGTCGGCA
>CAIJLM010000080.1 GCA_903821495.1 uncultured Chthonomonas sp.
AAAACTCCTCTCCTTTGCGAAGGAGAGGTGGGGTGAGGTTAAGCCCGAAATGTAATGCGAAAACCTTCCGGTGGAACGCTTACCGCAAGACAGAGAGCGTGAATATCTTGAAGGAACTCTTGACCAGAGCGGTCACCATCCATGTAGACGGTTTTACCTTGAACAGAAATAGTCTTGAATTTTGTTCTTGCGCCCTCTTGTTTATGTTTAGGCTCACAGTTCAAAAACCAACGTGTACGCCGACGTGACTCGAAAAAAGTAGGGAGGGGGTGAGGTTGTTGGAGGAGCCAAAGAACTGCCTGTTGTGCGAATCCTACCCACGAACTTACTGCGACCTGTGTTCCATCCGGTAGGTGAAGCGCACTAGGTTTTTCAGAATAACCCTCTATCGGAACATTCTGCATATCTTGGAGGTTCAGAGTTCTGTCTCCATTAACTATGCTAAATATAGGTGGAGGCGTTCGTTTCTCAATACTAACAGATGGCGCTTCTCTACTTTGCGGTGAAGGCGAAAATATCTCGCTAAACCACCTCGTAACCATCTCCGCTTTGATACCCTTAAACTCCTCAATCTCGCTCAATTCGAGGGTTATAGACTGAATAAGGTCACTCTCCACATCGTTTAACAGACCGGGCAGAGTAGAGTGTAGCAAGGCTAGAAGTTCCGCCTGTCGCTCTCTGGCGCGTCGGGCTACCGCCTCACCCTCCGCTTGCTGTTGACGCTCAAGAGCCTCTCGCTTCTTCTGTTCACTCACCTTCTCTACATATCGCTCAAGCCCTCCAGAGAGAACTTCCGTCTTGGAAAGAGCAGTCAGAAAAGTTGTGAGCGCCCCTGTATCCAGTAGAGTGACGGAGGTAATCAACTTATCGGTGATTAGCCCTAGAACCGTGTTATCGTAGAGCCGCCATGTCTGCCCGTTCGTCAAAACAACAAACCGCTTCCCATTGTGATTCGCATAGTTAAGAGCCTGTTGCGCGTGGTTATCTTCCAGAGACACGTTCCACGCCTTCGCCTCAACATACCATTTAAAGTCGCTGCCAGGCAGTACAGTGTAGTCAGGGTATTTGCCCCCGTTATCCGCTATGCGCGACTCTATATCACGTTTGGGGTATATCGCCTGAAGTAGCGGGAGTATTACCCAGTCGCAGGTATTGGATTCGTTTTTGGGCGGGTCGGCGGCGCAGGACTGCGCTTCGGCAATCTCTTCCTCTAGTGTCATTGGGCAACTCTCTTGGCTTTGGGATGTTCCTATGAAGTTCAAGAAGCAGAAGAGGAGTTCCTGCTATTCTGACTGCACTTTCGTTTCATCGTCACTCCGCTCAAAAACCCCTTCATCATGGCACATAACGCAACCATAAAAATAGCGATATATCAAATGTTTGGGGCATTTTTGAAATGGTCTGTGGTCGTATCTCCATTCAGAGTCTTCTACTACAATGTCTCTTATATCGAACATCTCTATCAGCTTTCTAAACTCTTCCAGACTACTCATAATCCAATCTTCTGTTGGCTCATTTCTAAGTCGCTCCCATCCGCATTTCGCCTTGGCGGCTCCAATGACACGCAGGACGAAGTCAACATCCGCCCCGAAGGTCTCAATACACCAGGGGAGTTCGCACACCCCAAAGCTAACTGTGCCTATGCCAAACATATCCTGGTCATGTGATGCAATCCAGATGGCGAACTCCCGCTCGTGGTCAGTTTCCGCTAGTTCGGATGCCGCTAAACACAAAACCTTAATGAATGCAGAAGTCAAGCCATTGCTCATTTTGAAAGAAGGGGCTTCTGTATTCCTTTTATAACTAATACGGTTCGCCATGCCTGGAATCATCCTCCCTGACGGCTATAGATGCAATTTACAAACACCCTGCCCCACCTCCCTGACAGAGAGCGAGGCTTACTTCACAGGAACCAGAAACAGCCTGTCTATCCACACCGCTTTCAGGGCGCTATTCGGCGCGGGAGCCGCCCAGAAGTACTCGTTCAGGTTCAAATCCACCGTCCCGATGAGATACGACTTATACTTCGCGGCTATCGCGTTCGCGTTCAGGCGCAGTTCGGCGGGAAGCTCATGTTTCGCGGTATCGTAGACTCCCGCCGTAAAAGCCAGCGTGTCCGGGAGCGGGTCGGAGGTTTTCGCCTCCGCCCGAATCACAATATAGACCTGATACCTGCCGGACTGCGCTCGAATCGGCAGTTTATCCACCGGAATCTGGAAATACCACTCGTTATGCGTGTTCGGCAGGGCTACCGCCACGCCATTCGACGCGGCGGGGTCGTCCTCTCGCGAGATACCGTCCCCCTCATTCACCAGTCGCGCAAGGTCGTCTTGAATGGAGATTCCCTCTTTCGCGTTA
>CAIJLM010000081.1 GCA_903821495.1 uncultured Chthonomonas sp.
GCCAGTTGATCCATCATACAGAACAGGAAGTCGCCGTACTGCACGTCCGCAATAGGGCGCATACCCGTCATCGCCGCGCCAATCGCCACCCCTGCAATCCCTATTTCCGAGATAGGCGTGTCCAGTATACGGTTATGCCCAAACTCGTCGGAAAGCCCCAACGTGACGGTGAACGCCCCGCCAAAGCCGCCCGGCACTCCAATATCCTCCCCAAGGCAGAATACGGTGGGGTCGCGGCGCATCTCTTCGCGAATACCCTCTCGAAGCGCCTCCGCAATCGTCATGAGCGCCATCTATTTGTCCTCCCAAAAAACATGAAGCAGAGCGTCTTCCGGCGCAGGTTCCGGGCTTTCGTCCGCGAACTGGATAGCGTCCACGAGTACTGCCTCAACCTCAGCCTCCACCTGCTCTAAATCGCTCAGTGTGGCGAGTCCTGTCTCCTCCGTGAGGAGTTTTTTGATACGAAGGAGAGGGTCTTTATCGCGCCACTCCGCCTCCTCTTCGCGGGTTCTATAGTTGCAAGCGTCGCTACGGGAGTGTCCGCACAGGCGGTACGTTTTGCACTCAATAAGAGAGGGTCCCTCGCCAGCCCGCGCACGTTCCACCGCCGTTCGAGTCACGTCGCGCACGGCGAGAACGTCGTTTCCATCTACGATAACGCCGGGCATACCGTACGCTACCGCCCTGTCTGCAACGTTTTCTACCGCCACAATCTGCGAAACAGGAGTAGACGCGCCGTACAGATTGTTTTCGCAGACAAATAGAACGGGCAACTTCCAGATAGCCGCCATATTCATCGCCTCATGCACTGCGCCCTCATTTGCGCCGCCCTCCCCAAAGAAGGCGACCACCACCTGACCAGAACCCCGCATCTTCGCAGAGAGCGCGGCTCCTGTGGCGATAGGCGCATTCGCGCCGACGATAGCGATAGCGGGAAACATTCCTACCGACATATCTCCGACGTGCATAGAGCCGCCCTTCGCTTTGCAACAGCCGGTGACTTTCCCAAACAACTCCGCCATTATCGAACGCGAGGTGACTCCTTTCGCCAGCGCGTGACCGTGCGGGCGGTGCGTCCCAAGTACGTAGTCGTCAGGGCGAAGCGCGGCGCACACTCCCACCGCCACCGCCTCTTGACCGATGTAGAGATGGAGGGTCGAGGGGATTTTGCCTTGCAGAAAGAGGGCGTTGCACTGCTCCTCGAAACGGCGTATCAGAAGCATTTCGCGATAGAGCGTCAGTAGTTCCACCTGCGTTGCGTTGTTCAGAGAGGCGATTGTCACTAATTTTATTCCTTTCTGTAGGAGGCAATGCGACCTAACCCCCTAGCCCCCTATCCCTAAAGGGAAGGGGGAACTTCTGCCGCTATGATATAACAGGGCGGTTTGGCGGTAGGCTTTTGACCTTCCAGCGCCACCTACAAAACATCACTCCCGCAGAGTCGGAGCCACCCCTTCCCTTTAGGGATAGGGGACGGGGGTTAGGTGCAACCTTCCAGAGCCGCCCTGCTATCAGGGGTTAGTAGCAACAGAAGAGCCTGAGTAGTTACCTAATTTTATTCCTTTCTGTAGGAGGCGTGACCGCCACTGCCATAGAGTCGAATCAGGGCGCGAACGCGCTCCTTCATGGCGAGTTTCCCAGCGATACACCAGTCCGTAGACTTATGAGAGCCGAGCAGGTCGTGGACGCTCATGCCTTGAGAGCCGCTAATAGCGGTCTGCGCCCCCTCTTGAAACGCCTTTTTGAGGGTAGTGCCGACATTGAACTTCGCAACCCCGTGCGCGATAGCGTGCGGAATGGCTTCAGGCGGAAAACTGGTTCCCCCATGTATCACAAGCGGAACCGAAACGCGGGAGTGTATGGCTTCCAGATGCGCGGAGTCTACGGGCGCATAGTGACTCGTGAGCAGGTGAACATTGCCGATGGAGACCGCGAGACAGTCCGCGCCCGTCAACGCTACAAACTGCGCCGCGGTGTCGGGGTCGGTTAGGAATGCGGTAGAGTCGTCAATGCCGTCCGCCGTCGCGTCGGGAAGCCGTCCCAGTTCCGCCTCTACAACTACGCCTTTTGCATGAGCGATTCGCACAAGTTTGGCGACCGCTTCAACGGCATCGTCCCACTCCCACGCGGAGGTATCGAGCATAACGGTATTGAAACCCGCCTCTATGCCCTGCACTACCTGCTCCATCGTCTGCGCCTCGTTTAGAATAAGGGAGACAGGAACACGGGACTTTCGAGCGTAGTGACCTCCTATTGCGCCCATAAGAGCCACGCCGCCCTCGTCCAGCCACTTGGTATCGAGCATCATTCCGCCGAAACCGAGGATAACGGGAGAGTTCTCCTCCTCCGCCGCCTCAAGCACGGCTTCCATCGAGTAGGTATCCCACGCCTCAAAATAGCCGAGACCGTAGCCGTTCTGTTGCGCGTGTCGCATCATGTCCAGCATAGAGTGAAGAGGCATAAGGGGCTATACGCTCCTCTCTACAATGTTGAGCGCATAGTCGCGAAGCATCGCCTCGGCTCCCGCTCTATCCACAACGCCAGAGGTGCAACCGAGTTTTGTACAGGCGGAGGCTCCAGTCGCGCTAGCGAACTCAAGCGTCCGTTTCAAGTCCCATCCCTCCGTCAAACCCGTGATGAATCCCGCCGCAAAAGCGTCGCCAGAGCCAGAACCGTCTACAAAGTCTATCGGGTAGGTGTCCGCGAAGAGCGTCAATTCGCGATTCTTGACCAGCGTACCGTTGCCGCCCTGCGTGATAACCACCGTATCGCATCCTGCCGACAAAAAGTAGTTGGCTTGCGTTTCCGCGTCTGAACTGCCCGTTAAAGCGTGCGCCTCCTCATCGTTCGGCATGAAAATATCGGTATGGCGAAGCATCGGGCGTAGATACTCCATAGAGGCGGTTGCGTCGCCGACAGGAACCACCACATCCAACACGGTTGTAATACCCCGCGCCCGCGCCGCTTCACAGAGTCGCGCCACGCCTTCGCTCTGAAGCGCGGGCATAATAAGAAGCCCGCCGATATAGAAGATGTCGCCCTCAGTGAACGAATCTAGGGCGATGTCCGCGTCGTTAAATGCGTTGTTCGCGCCGAAAGTGTGGATAAATCTGCGGTCTTCGCCAATAACGGGTAGAACGACGGTTTTGGAGGTTCCAAATTCGTCCGTTCGCCGAATACCAGCGGTATCAATTCGCTTATCGCGCAGTTTGTTGATGAGGAAATCGCCAAAAACATCCGTTCCAACCACGCCATTTACAGAGACGCGCACACCAAGACGCGCCAAGCCTACCGCGACATTGGCGGGCAACCTCCTGTCTCTAGCAGAAAGTCTTCTGTAGCGCGGAGTTCGCCAGCGGCGGGGAGACTCGGTAAGGGCGGAACAAATATATCGGCGACCAGTATACCGGCGCATAGGACGCGCCGTGAAGAGTTCGTATCAGACATCAGTAACCTCGTAAGGGATATTAAGGGTGTTCGTAACTACTTACGCTCCGTTTTTGCGGAAAATTTCCTGAAAACAGCCATTTTCCCGAACGAGAAAGTGGCATAAAACAAGAAACTTTTGTCCCTAATCCCAATAGTTTCTTAAAAACAGCCATTTTCCCGAATGGGGAACCATGCGTTTTCAGGAAACTACGTCGAAGAGGGGAGCCTGAGTAGTTAAGGGTATTCGTTTAATGCAGGTTCGTCCGCTTCCAGCAACCTGCGGGCGTTCCCGACACTCGTTATCAGAACATTTAGAAGACCAGCGCGAAGAGCGCCCAGTAGCGCCACTGTTTTTTCGCTTTCGGAGACTACGGCAATCACGCACGGGATGGCGCGGAGGTCGTCGCCGCTCACACTGATAGCGCGGTCGCTCATTCCGGGACCGATGGGGCATCCGTGAATATCGAAAAAGTAGCCGAGAATATCCCCGACCGCCCCCGCTTCACGTAGACGCGCCATATCCTCCGCAGAGAAACAGCCCATCTGCACAACCGCGCTCTGGTTTCTTGCATCGCCAATACCAACAAGGGCGATACGGGCGCGTCTTGCACTCTCCAAAACACTCTGCACGTCCTCGTGATTCAAAAACGACTCGCGGAGTTGCGGACTTTCGACATAAGCAGGGGCGTAGAGACACGCGCTGTCGCCCCCAAAACGCTCCGCCAATCTGCGGGATATGTCGGATGAGTTTACAGGTTGCCCAACGAGAGGAGAGCCTCCTATCGCGGCGACGAAGACGCAACGGCGCGGAGCGACCGCCCCGACCGCCCCCGCAACAGCGCCTACGTTGCGCCCCATACCCACCGCCACTCTATCGCCGTCCTGTACCAGAAGGCTGAGTTGCGCCGCCGCCACCTGCGCGGTCAACTCCCTCTGGTTCACTTCATTCAACTGGTCTGCTACAAGGAGAACCTGCTGTAGCCCGAATTTGCGTATCAAGGCGGTCTCCAGCGCGGTTCGTAGAACAGCGAGCGTCTGTATGCGTATCTCTACGATACCCAACTCTCTCGCCTTTTTTAGAAGCCGAACCACCTTGATACGCGAAAGCCCGACACGCACAGAAATATCAGCCTGTGTCAGGTTATCGAGGTAGTAGAGAGAGGCGATACGTGTTATCAGTTCGATATGCCCAGCGTTGTCTTGCTCAGATGGTGGCATAAGCCTCTCGTTCCGCGAACATGGCGCAATGAGCGTCCGCTAGGTTAGTTGAAGTACGCCTCACTATTTCTACGCTCTGCCCGATAGCCCCTCCTCTATCTTTCAAAATTAGCGTGGAAAGGCTTCGCGCAGACCGCCATCAATGGGTAGTACCGCGCCTGTCGTCTTCGCGCTACGCTCCGAAGCGAAGAATAGCGCGGCTTCCGCGACATCCATCGCTGTCACTTTCGCTTTGAGAAGGTTGCTCTGCTGTATGCTCTCCTCAAACTTCTCAAGAGGGATGCCCTTTGCTCGCGCACGCTCCGCCTTGAGTTCGGGAGTCCATAGTCCCGCTTCAAAGATTGCGTCAGGATTGAGCATATTCACACGAATGCCGTATGCGCCGTTCTCTATAGCGAGGATACGGGCTAGTTGCGCCTCCGCCGCCTTCGCGCAGCTGTACGCCCCAAAATCCGCCCCCGGCGCGAACACATTTTTGGTCACATTGAAGACGACGCTACCGCCCATTCCCTGAGCGCGTAGCATCTTTACCGCCTCCCGCGCCACCAAGAAATGCCCAGTAGCGTTCACTGCGAAGCTCCGCTCCCAGGTCTCCAAAGCGAGGTCTTCAACTCTGCCTGTCGGGGCGATACCCGCATTGGACACGACAATATCCAGCCCCCCGAACGCCAACGCCAACGCCGCAAAACCTCTACGCACCGCCGCCTCTTGCGTCACGTCCATCGCAATACCGACAGCCCGCCCAGCGCCGTGTTTTTTATTGATAGCCTCCGCGACAGCGCGGCAGTCGTCCGCATCTATGTCACAGATAGCGACGTGCGCGCCCTCTTCTGCAAACCTCTCTGCGATAGCGCGTCCGATGCCATTCGCCGCCCCCGTTACCAGCGCCGTTCGCCTAGCCAACTCCTTTTCGGGCGGCGCGAGCGTCAATTTGTACAACTCTAGCCCCCAGTACTCTGCGCTAAAAGCATCTGGTTCCGAAAGCGTCTTGTAACCCGAAACCGCCTCCGCATTCCCGATAATCTGGATAGTATGGCGGTAGATATCGGCGGGTATCTGCGCCGCCTTCAAATCCTTACCCGTTGTCCACATTCCAAGACCGGGGATAAGTATCACTCGCGGGGTGGGGTCGAGCATGGGCTGGTCAGTGCGATTACGCTCGAAGTAGGCGAAGTAGCGTTCGCGCCAAGCCTGCGCCGCATCGCGTATCTCCTGTGAGAGTAGAGGTAACTCGTCTGGATTCGTGGCGGGAACGAAGAGTGGAACTGTTTTCGTACTCAGGATATGGTCAGGGGTAGCCGCGCCTATCTGAGAGACTCGCGCCGCCGCCTCAGAGCCTACATACTCCAAAACGGTCTCCGAGTCCTCATAGCGCAACAGCATTCGCTTGGGTGCGCTCACCGCTCCGCGCAGAACGGGCGCAATGGCGGCGGCTACTTCTCGCCTTCGCGCTTCTGTGAGCGGAGAAGCCTTTACGCCGCCAAAAACTGATATGCCCGCCCTTCTATTCGCGAGGTAAGCCTCAGCGAGTTCGGTCAGGGCGATGTGCCTATCGTAAGCCTCGTTACAGGTCTCTCCCCATGTGATGAGACCGTGATTCATTAACACTAGCCCCGTTGCGTCAGGGTTCGCTCGAACCGCCGCGCCTACCTCTTTGGAGAGAAGAAAACCGGGGCGGCGATAGGGAATCTGCAAGACGCTCTCCCCTAACGCTTCGCGAACCGCCTCCGCGCCGCGAGTGTTGTTGCACAGGGCGACTATCGCATCGGCATGACTGTGCGCGACGGCTTTGGCGGGGAGAAAGGCGTGAAGTAGGGTCTCAATGGAGCCGCGAGGGTCTGTATGAGCGGTTTGGCAGAGCGCAAGGTAGGCTACCATCTCCTCATCGCTCATGTCTTCATTAGACTCTACCGCTAGAGCGTCTTCCATACGAATCCCCGTAAAATGTTTACGCTCAATCGTTTTGAGGTCGGAACCGCTTCCCTTTACGCGCAGGACGTAGACATCCCGCCCGCGAAAGTCCTTCTCCCAGAGTTTGAGAGAGGTGTTGCCTCCGCCCCACACCACGAGGTTTGTGTCCGCGCCGATAAGCCGCGACATATAGGTCAACTGCGCGATAGGTTCAAGCCCCTGCGCTTCGATTTCACTCCAAAGGTTCTGCATCGCCAACTCCTGAAACTGCCGCCAAAATGAACATCTGTTCAATCATCGTACTTATGAACAATCTGGATTCATTGTAGTCATCTTCACAAGAGTTGTCAACCCCTAAATCCGACTTTTTGAGAAATTAGTCTGTACTGCATAACGCTATTCGCAAACTTTGCGCCCGCCTTTGTCGCTTCTCTATGGTCTTACGGCTTCCACTTCGCTTCCATCCGCATAAGCGTGCGAGTCGCGAACGTGAGAGGATACTTAGGACGGAGGAGGCGCGTAATACGTTGCGCCTCCTCTTCCGATTTTACGACCCCGTAGACCGCCGAGCCGCTCCCGCAGAGATGCGCGGTCAACGCCCCCGCCATTATCAGTTCGTCCTGTAGCCAAACCAACTCCTTAAACTCCTCAAACACCACGCGCTCAAAGTCGTTACTCTGAACCGAGATGAGCCGCCCCCTATCGTTCTGCGCGAGAGCCTCCTCCATTCGCTTCGTCGCCCGATGAGAAGATCGCTCCTCAATACTATCTAGCGCGTTGTACGCCCACGCCGTCGAAACGCCGACATCCGGCTTCACCACCACTAGCCATAGCGGAGGCGCGTCCGGTAGCGGGGTCAGTATCTCCCCGCGCCCCCGCGCTACTACCGTTCCTCCCAAAATGAAGAAGGGGATATCCGAGCCAAGTCGCGCCGCGAACGCAATCAACTCCTTGTCGCTCCACCCCCACTCGCACAGGGCATTCAGACCTACAAGAGTCGCCGCCGCGTCGCTACTCCCGCCGCCTAGCCCCGCCTGAGCGGGGACGCTCTTCTCCAAATGAAGCGATACGCCTTTTGGAATAGGCTTTCCGCTCTCCCTGCTCGCGTCAATCAGCGCCTCCGCCGCCCGATACACAAGGTTGGCGGGGTCGTTCGGCACGGGGATGGCGGCGGGCGATTCGCAAGAGAAGGCTATGCCCTCTCCATCGCTCACAGCGAGGCGAATGGCATCGCTCAAGCCAATTGTCTGCATCACGGAGGCTATGCCATGATAGCCGTCGGCGCGTTTACTAAACACGTCGAGCGTCAGATTTATCTTTGCGTAGGCGCGAACTGTAAAGGTGACTGTCTTCATCTCTTCTCTGGTCTACGGTAGTGCGAAGGGAGCGGCGGCGGTAGCGCTCTGGCTCTCTCCAATCGCTAAGAGGCGAAATGGAATGTCGAGGGTCGCCCCTGCGGAGATAATATCGCCCTTCTCCGGAGCAAACCATGTAACGCCTAACAGCGGGGCGCGAAGCGCATCGCCTAGGGGCGTTCTCTCCCAACGCCAGTCCGGTATTGGCGCAGTGTTTGTCCACGCTATCCCATAGGCTATGTTTTTCATGAGTAGCGCCGATACCGAAGTTCGCTCTTCAACCGGAGTGGCGAAAGGCGCTACAGGTAGCGGCTTTCCGTCCGCCTTAGAGTCTGCGAGAGTGATGTCGGACACGCCCATCAGCAGGGGCAAGCGAATAGAGAAGACGCGCAGAGTGCGCTTCGCAGTGAGGCGCAACCGTCCCTGTATCGCGCCCGTGCCGGGCGCAACTGTGAACTGCACCTCCGCAGACCAGCGTTTTCCTACGGCTCCCTGTAGGTTCAGTACGGCGCTATCCGTCTCATTATCGGCGGTTGCGCTACCGACGCGAAAAGCCTCCGCCCATGCAATCTGCCCCTCCTCGCCCGCTCGAACCTCCGCCAATAGAGGCGCGAAGGCGACGGTCTGCCAGTCTTTTCCAAAGCGCCCCTGCAAAAAGAGGACGGGGTTTCTATTCGCAGTCAACACGACCTGCACTGCGGCGCGGTCATTGCCTACGCGCCAAACGCCATTGGCGCGAGCGCGGGGCGGGTCTGTCTGCTTCGTATTGGGCGTAAAAAGAGCGGGGGAGTTTTGGAAACGAGGCAGAAGCGCCACTATCATCTGAGGCTCAAGCGCGAAGGCGTTCACGCCCGAAGCAGGAGGAGCGGGAACCTTCTCTAGCGTCACGCCAGCGATAAGGTTCGCTTGCAAAGAGAGCGGCGCGAGCGACCAACGATAGGAGAGCGACTGCCCTGCGCCGATTTCGGGAAGGTTTGGTCTCAATTCGCCCTGCGTGAAGTCCAACCCCTGAATCGCGCTGAGACGTAGACGTAGTTGGTTCGCGGGAAGCGCCTCCTTCCCCCTGTTTCGCACTACGCAAAGAAGAGTGACAGGCTGTCCGCCTACCGTGTAGCCGCGCTCTAAGCCGAAATAGTCGACGGCGATGTCCGTTCGCTCTTCCGCGCGCCCCGCTTGAGAGAAAAACAGAAGCGCAATCAGCGCCCAGAACCCCGCACGTTTCGCGCAGGCGACTGCATACAAAAACATAACTCGTATCGTCTCCGCCCTAAAAATGTCGTTCTATAGTATAGCCGATACGGAGCGGGAGTTTGGAGGACAGGAGGCAAGTCTTTCCTAAAACACGCGAATAGAGATGTAAGACGTACACTCACGGTATAATAAGGAAGATTCGTTCGCCTTGCATATCCACAATCAAGGTCTGCCTCCACACGCTTGCGCGTATTTAAGGAATAGCTCAATGAAACCTCCATTTTCATGGTGTTGGCGGCTCTGCGCCTGCGCCCTGTTACTCGCTACACTCTCGCCGCTACACGCCCAAAATCGTCCCGCCTACGCCGATAAAATGGGATTAGAGCTGGAGGGACTAGGCGATGGCGGGCGCTCCATGCCTTTTGTAGACCTCGCGAAGACGCACCGCGGGTTTGTGCGAATTGGCGGTAACGACCCCGCGCCCGTCGATTCAAATGGGTGGGCGAAAGCGGACTGCTTTACGGTTCTCTTCGATATTCGCCCGTTCGGGGCGTGGGCTCCCCCCGTAGACGACCCCGATAGATACCAGCCCGACTGGAGCGGAACCTACAGGCTCTCGCTTACAGGAAAAGCGGATATTGCGAACGGAGAGGGCGACAACAGAGTACTGAACGTGCGCTACGACGCGACGCGCAACGCGACCACCGCCGATATTGTCGCGCCGAAGGGTTCGGGGCTACTCATACTCAAATTTACGAATACGCAACGCACGCCCGCTGACAGTACAGGCTCAGGCTTTACAAATCTGAAAATTATCCGTCCGGGCTATCCCGTCAACACTACGCAGGTTTTCACCAACGACTTTCTGCGCTCGCTCAAGCCGTTCAAAGTTTTGCGCTACATGGATTGGCTAGACACAAATCATCAGCCCGGCTTCTACGGAGATACAGGACATCACGCCCTTGAGTGGAAGGATAGGCGGACGAACCTCGATGCAACCCAATCGGAGTCCTCGAAGCGCTACGGAGTCGCATGGGAGTATGTGGTCGCTCTGGCGAACGAAACGGGTAAAGATGCTTGGATAGACATTCCCGTAGCCGCTACAGATGACTACGTGCGCCAACTCGCGAAGTTCCTCAAGAAAAACTTAAAGCCGGAAATCACGCTCTACATCGAACACTCCAACGAGGTTTGGAACTTCGGGTTCCCGCAGTACGTCTATAACAAACTCGCCGCGATTGATGAGGTTAAAAACGACCCCAAATCGAACCTGAATAACGATAGCGTAAACGACCAAGAGCGGTGGACACACCGCCGACACGCCAAACGCCTCTACACTATCGCACAGATTTTCAAAGAAGAGTTCGGAGCCGACGCGCTTCTCAAGCGAGTGCGCCCCGTCTACGCCTCATGGCTCATTAGCCCTGACGCGCACTTTAAGGACGTTCTCAAGTGGATGACCGCAACGTATGGCGCTCCTAAAAACTACTTCTGGGCTATGGCGGGCGCGGCGTACTACAACGCCGATAGAGCCTCCCAGACCGCAAGCCCCGCCGAGATAGTAGAGGCGATGCGGCAGGGCAGTATCGAAAATGGGAAATACCATCGTCAACTCAAAGCGACCGCCGACGCTTACGGTATTCAGTATGTTCAGTACGAGGTGGGACCCGACAATGGCGGAGGCAAAATAGAGAACGTTGCGAACCGTATTCGCGCCAACCGCATACCCGCCATGAAAGACCTCGTTCTGTTCGACTGCAAAAACTGGTTTGCAATGGGCGGCGGTCTCTATATGTACTTTGCATCGCCTAGCGCCTACAGTCGCTACGGTTGCTGGGGCTTGAGCGAAGATATACGCCAACTCAATACCCCCAAGTGGCAGGCGATTTATGAACTGACGGGAACCGCGCCCCCGAAATAGAGAGGCTCAAAAGGAGGAATTAGGGGCGGAAGAGTGTGATATTAAGGCGTAAAATTACACATCGGAGTCTACAAAATGAATCGTTACCGTTCGACTCTCTGCACGTTGGCTCTTCTGCTCTCCGCTCTCTCGGCGGGGGCGCAGTCCAACTTCTACCTCAAAAACGGAGACCGCGTGGTCTTCTACGGCGATAGTATCACCGAGCAGAGGCTCTACACCACCTTCGTAGAGACCTATATCGTCACGCGCTTCCCTAAACTCAAGGTCTTTTTCGTTCACTCCGGCGTGGGAGGCGATAGAGTGAGCGGAGGTTGGGCAGGGCCCATAGACTTCCGCCTTGACAGAGACGTTATCGCCTATCGCCCTACCGTTGTGACCTGTATGCTGGGTATGAACGACGCGAGTTATCAGCCCTTCAAGTCCGACATATTTAACAACTACGCCACAGGCTACCAACACATTGTGGAGCGCCTCAAAGCCTACTCTCCCAGTATACGAATGACCCTGATTCAGCCGTCCCCTTTCGATGATGTGACGCGCCCCGCCAGTTTTGAGGGCGGCTACAATGCGGTGCTACTGCGCTACTCTCAGTTCGTGAAGGAGCTTGCCGAGAAGAACGGCTTCGATGTCGCCGACCTGAACACCTCCGTCAAAGCGACCCTCGAACGCGCCAACGCAACCGACCCCAATACCGCAAAGAAGATTATTGCAGACCGCGTTCACCCGGGACCAAGCGGACACCTCATTATGGCGGAGGCTCTACTCAAAGCGTGGAACGCCCCCGCCGTGGTCACTCGCGTTGAGATAGACGCAACCACAAAACAGGCGACCGTAGCCGAGAACACAAAGGTCAAGGGGCTTACGCTCTCCGGCGATACGCTGACATGGGAGCAGAGGGACGAAGCTCTTCCTTTCCCGCTCGGCATTCCGCAGAACTTCGTCTCCAATCAAGAGGTTCCTACGCTTGCGCTCACGCTACAGTCTTCCGATTTCGTTGCGGCTCTGAATCAAGAGACGCTCAAAGTAGCGGGACTGAAAAGCGCAAACTATCGCCTCAAGATAGATGGCGAAGAGATTGGCTCGTTCAGCAAAGAACAGCTCTCGGAGGGCGTGAACCTCGCAACGCTCCCTACCCCCATGACGAAACAAGCCCTCGCCGTTCACGCGCTGACCTCGCGGCACAACGACCTCCATCAGGTGCGCTGGAGACAGGTGCAGATGCCGTTGGCTAAGGAGGATATTTTGGAGACAGAGCGCGCGCTCTCGGCAATAGACAGGCTCGACGAGTCTATTGTCAAGAAACAGCATTCGCTCGCCCTCCCAAAGCCGCACAAGTACGAACTCGTCCCGCAATAGAACGCGGCGGATGAATCACTCCCCTCTCTCCTCAATGTCAAGTGGAGGAGAGAGGGCGTTTTAATCTTGGATAGTCCCTTCACGCCTTATAGAAAGAGAATTCAGCGTAAAATGAAGCGCCAATCACCACTTTTACCACTCCTGTTATGTGTAGGTATGCTCTGTCCGCTTGTGTCAAGAGCGCAACCCCCTGCCGCGCCTACCGAAGAAGAGGAGCCTATCGTTACAGATAGACCCGACTTTACCGAAGGTTCTGAGACGGTTCCGTTCCAACGCACTCAACTCGAAGTCGGCTATACTTCGACGCTGACCGCCAATTCCCGGCTACATACGGTAGGAGAAGTCCTTATAAGAGTTGGCGTGACCCCGAAAACCGAACTTCGCTTCACACTCAACTCCTTCGCTATTCTGAATACGCCCGGAGGCAGTACGACGGGCTTTCAAGACATCTTCATCGGCGCAAAGTGGAAACTCACAGAGGCGCAAAAGGGCTATGGGCTGTTCAAACACCCTCAGACTTCGCTTATCACCAGCTTCTCCATTCCGTCTGGCTCCTCCTCTTTCCGCGAACACACCGCGCAATCGCTCTTTAAGTTGTGCTTAGGGTGGGAGTTGACCCCCAAATGGGAGATGGGCGTGAACTTCAACTACTCCTACGTTAGTCAGGGTGGCGATAGATTCGACCAGTTCGCCACTAGCCTCACGTTAGGCTATACATGGAGCAAGCGCATCTCCACTTTCTATGAGATATACGGCTTTGTGCCGGGCGGATTTCAGGCGGGAAACAACACCTATACGGATACGGGTATCGCCTACCTTGTTGATAAAAACACGCAGTTAGACGCTCGTATTGGCTTCGGCTTGAATGGGATTGGCAAGGACTACTTCCTAGGGGCTGGTTTTAGTAGGCGGTTTTAGAGAGAACTGGGAGAGGCGCATTTGAAACACGCTTGAGGAGTCATGGAAGCAGGTCTTCTTTCACAAGGCTATCTTGTTGCAGGTAGGCTTGCTTGGCTTTGATTTTGGCGCGGTTTGGAGGCAGAAGGTTTACCGCAAAGTTGAACTGCTTATTTATGAAGCGGTAGCCGAAACCCAACTGGAGGCAGTCGAAGTTGCGGGTAATAGCGAACTCGGCTTCATACGGAACCATCCGCTCAATGTTGTAGCGTAGAAGGTAGCCAAATCCCCATGCGCCTAGCGTTTGGAAGCGGGCGCGAAGTTCATGGCGCATATCGCGATGGTCGAAGACGAAGGGAGTCTCCCCGACATCTGTAGAGTACCGATAGCCCACCCCGTACAAGACTTTTCGGTTCGGCATAAACGTATAGTCTAGTTCGGGCGAGACCATCCCGTAGACCGTGCCGCGTGTATAGATGTTGAACCAGTTCGAGATTCCCACGCGCACGGAGGAGTGCGAATCAATCGTGAGGGGTTGCGAGGCGATATTGGCGCGTACCCCTAGCCTACCCGACGTAACCCCCGTCGTAAGTTCATGTATCAAGCCAAATCCTGTATTAACATCTAGCAGGAAGGGAGTGTTGGGCATACGGCGTAGCGGTAGCGGCGTATCGTCTGGGAGGTTGGCGGGATTGGAATCGGTAGCCGTTTGAACTTTTCCAAGTAGGTTCGTGAATCGTATACCTATTTCAGGTAGCCGCGAAATGAGAGGCGAAAGCCCATTTTTCAGGAACGAATACTGACGGTTTTGAACCACCGCATAGAACGTGTTACGCGGCGTGTAGTCTTCCTCAGTAC
>CAIJLM010000082.1 GCA_903821495.1 uncultured Chthonomonas sp.
GCAACCCTGAACTCTTACGTAGAAACTCGCTACCACGATTTTCCAATAAATAGAGGTACAATAGACAAGCAGGGGATGCGCCTAAGCGTCCCCTGTTTTGTTGCGAAAACGCTCCTAGAAAGGACATTTAACCTCATGGCAAACCGTATTGCCGTCATGGAAACCACCAAAGGCGTTGTTAAGTTTGAACTCTACGAAGACCTTGCGCCTATGACCGCGCAGAACTTCATAAATATCGCCGAGACTGGGCACTACAACGGATTGACCTTCCACCGTTGGGTAAAAGATTTTGTGATACAGGGGGGCGACCCCACCGGAACAGGCTCAGGAGACTACAAAGACCCTGCCACCGGACGCAAGCGCACAGTTCCCCTCGAAGTGAGCCGCACACTCAAGCACGGAGAGGCGGGAGGCGTGGCTATGGCGCGGTCTCAAGACCCGAATAGCGCCTCTTGTCAGTTCTACATCACTCTCGCTCGCGCCGACTTTCTGGATATGGAGTACGCCGTTTTTGGGCGGGTGACAGAGGGGCTTGCGAATGTTCTCCAACTGCGTGAAGGCGACAAAATGCTCTCCGTCGTTATCACCGCTCCTGAAGGGGCGTAGTTATGCTTAGAGAGAGGGTGGAGGTTGAGTTTATCTGTCGGAGCCTGCCCGGTAGCGAACGCCATGAGCGCGTTAATGTGCGCTTAGGCATACAGGCAGGCGAGCGCGTTGAGCAGGATGTCTCGGCGGATAGCGACTTCGCCCTCTTTCGGCTGTTTGTGGTTGCGCGAGAGGGCAAGGAGGCGGGAACTCTCGATTTTGGCGGCGAGTTTGTGAAGGGAACTGCCGAAGAGCGCTTTGTCTATCTTTCGTGGGGAACCCGCGAGGGCGAAGCGTGGGAGAGGTTTGCGCGAACCAAAGTCCCCCTGACTCGTCTCACCCTTGAACTGGTAAACAGGGCTATCGGGGAGGGGAGACCGCTTCGCGCCGCCCTTCGCCTTACCGATGCAAAAGGGCGTAGACCCTCCGCGCTACGTGGCGAAGAGCAGGTTGTTTGGGAGTGAACACATCGTTTCGATAAGAGCGGGTAGGGCTTCGCCAGCCTAGCCCGCTCTTATCCTATTTGCATCTGCCGGGCTACTCGGTTTTTGCGCTGACCCCTAGTTTCCCCAGCGCTTCCGCTATCTTCTTTTCGTTTCCCGAACCAACAATCACGGATTTTATCTTTCCGTCGCGCCCTACAATATACATGGTTGGAATACCAGAGACATTGTACTTTGAAGCGGCGATACTCTTCTTCTGGTCGCGCCCTGCGGGGTCGAAGGCGAAGGTGAAGTTGTAGACCTTGCCGGAGTTCTTCTCAATCCATCCGTCGAACGGCTCTTTCTCGTCAAACACGTTGACGCTAAAGACCACGACATCCTTATCTTTCACCTGATTGTAGATTTTTTGGAGACCGGGCATAGAGGCGATACAGGGACCGCACCACGTCGCCCAGAAGTCAATAAGTACAACCTTTCCCTTGAATCCACTTAGGCGAATGGGCGCGCCTTTAGGAGTCTGCGCGACAAAATCCGGGGCGACTGCGCCTACGGGAAGTAGCTCTTTCTCTTCCCGCGCCGCGATTTGCGGAGCCACATCGCCGGGAGCGACTGTAGGCGAGAAGGTCAACTCAGAACCGCTGATATTTGGAGCCAAATCCCACCACTCTCCGCCAATTTGAATCGCTTTGTCTATAAAGTAGTTTTCGCTCGTATAGAGTTTTTTGCCGCCTACAGTCTCCTGAACGCCCTTGAATGTCCCGTCGCCGTCAATATCTATGAGGAACTGCACAGGTCTACGGGTTCTATCGGTCATTTTGGAGACGGTGAAGATAGCGTCGCTCTCATTCTCTGCAAGGAGGATGGAGTACGTTTTGCCGCCGAGTTCAACCTTGCCGGAGCGAGCGGTCACTTTCGTCCAGTTGAGCCTCATATCTCCCTGTCGGCGATAGAAGAACAGCGTGTACGAACCCGCCTCCTTCTCTTTTACCCCTGTACCCCACGAGGCGTGGAGCGTAGCGCGAGACTCGTTCCATGTTACGCCGTCCACCTCTTTAACCTCGTCCCAGTTTCCAGCGCCGTCATCGGAGAGGTCGCCATTTTGGTTTACATCAATGTAGATACGCCCCTTTTCGCCCTTCACCTCGTCAATTGCGAAGTAGGTGGCGCGTTTGGGACCACTTCCCAATACAAACGCGCCATACTTGGGCTTGCCTCTATACGGCGGCTCCTTCGTTATCGCTATAGGCTTCTCTTCCACGAGTTCGATACCCGTAGGCATATATCCCATATTACTCTTCTTCAGCGTGTCCATGTCGAGGGCTTTTTGCGAGAGTTCGAGGTCTACTGTGATGGGCTTTCGCTTGGGCTTTTCACCCTGCGCCGGGCTGGGCGTTTTGGGTCTCGTTGGGGTATCCGCAACGGTTTTTGTAACGGGTAGCGTGATGAGAGCGCCTAAGCTCAACAAGGCGTATAGCGTTCTGTTCATTCGGGGTCGCTCCTATTCTTAGGAAAAGTTTGAGTGGCGTCGAGACTATTTCATCGCCTCTAGTATATATCCATTAATTTGAGTATACCCGTTTCATACATGAACCGAGGGCGCTACACGATATGGTAAGAGTTCAGGGTTGTGTGAGTAAAAACTGCGAAATGGGGATGCGGAATGCGATTCTACCGCGAAAAACGCGAAAAGGCGCGAA
>CAIJLM010000083.1 GCA_903821495.1 uncultured Chthonomonas sp.
CGGAAGCCTTCCAATACCGTGCATTCGCCTCTCTCCGTTTCGGGGAGAGGTTGGAGAGGGGTCGCATTCACCCCTTCCCGTTTCTAGCTTTTATGGGGGTTAGGTCAAACCAAACATACATACCAAGAAAGGTAAATTCCGTGAGCAATCCAGCAAGTCAACGACAACGAATCGAAATCTACGACACCACCCTCCGCGACGGTTCGCAAGGGGAGGGAATTAACTTCACCGTCGAGGACAAGATTCGCATTGCGCGAAAACTGGACGAGTTTGGCGTAGACTTCATTGAGGGCGGCTGGCCCGGCTCGAATCCCAAAGACGAGGAGTTCTTTGAGCGCATGAAGGGCGTGAAGTTGAAGAGCGCGAAACTCGCGGCGTTCGGTAGCACGCGCCGCGCTGGTATTCCGCCGCAAGAGGACGCGCAACTCCAAAAACTGCTCAAAGCGGAGGTTCCCGTCGTCACCATCTTCGGGAAGAGTTGGGAAGAGCATATACTCTACGCCCTCCGCACTACGCTGGAAGAGAACCTTGTGATGATACAAGACAGCGTCGCTTTTCTCAAGCAGACCGCGCCAACGGTTATCTACGACGCGGAACACTTTTTCGACGGCTACAAGGCGAAGCCCGACTACGCGCTCGACTGCCTCCGCGTTGCGCTGGCGGGAGGCGCTGACCGTCTCGTTCTCTGTGATACCAACGGCGGAACGCTTCCGCACGAGGTTTCAGAGATTGTGCGAACCGTGCGAGAGGCGCTTCCTAATGCGCTAGTCGGCATTCACACCCACAACGACGCGGAGTGCGCTGTCGCAAACGCCATCGCTGCGGTACGCGAGGGGGCTATGCACGTTCAGGGGACGATAAACGGCTACGGCGAGCGGTGCGGCAACTGCAACCTCGTGCCGATAGTGGCGACCCTCTGCCTGAAAATGGGCTACGACTGCCTGAAAGAGGGTTCGCTAGAGCATCTGACGGGGCTTTCGCAGTATGTGGACGAGGTTGCGAACCTGATTCATAACACGCGGGCGGCGTATGTAGGGCGTAGCGCCTTCGCGCATAAGGGCGGCGTTCATGCGGACGCGGTTCTCAAAGGCGCTAGTTACGAGCATATCAACCCGGAACTTGCGGGCAATTCGCGCCGACTGCTTATCTCGGAACTCGCGGGGGGTAGCAGTATCGCAGGGAAAGCCGCCGAGCGCGGGATAGATATGGACAGGAAGTCGCCGAAAGCGCGGGCTTTACTCAACCTCATCACGCAGCGCGAACACGAGGGGTACAGTTATGAGGGCGCGGAGGGGTCTTTTGACCTGCTTCTTATGCAGGCGACGGGAACCTTCCGAACGCTGTTCACGCTCAAGGGGTTTCGCTGTATTGTAGAGAAGCGGGGCGACGAGGAGACTATCACCGAAGCCACCGTGAAGCTGGATGTAGGCGGCGAGGAGCGGCACGTCGTTTCAGAGGGGGATGGACCCGTTCACGCGCTGGACGGCGCGCTACGTAAGGCGCTCACAAAGTTCTACCCGGAATTAGACGGCATTAAACTGACCGATTTCAAGGTGCGCGTCGTGAACACGCAGGAGGGAACCGCCGCGAAGGTGCGCGTCATCATCAACAGTTCGGGCGGCGACGAAGAGTGGAGTACAGTGGGCGTATCCACAAACGTGATAGAGGCGAGTTGGCTTGCACTGGTGGATAGCGTGGTGTACGGGCTGTTGCGGTGCGAGAAGCCGTAAGGGAGAGAGAGGATGGCGAATACAGTTAAAGTAGGCAGAAGAGCCGTTTTACGGTTTTTCGACGAGATTTCAGAAGAAAGTAGAGGTCATGTCACTGCCGTTAATGCTGTAGTAGGTGAAGACCTAGGGGTAGCCCTGCTCAAACGGTATCTTGAATCAGAACGTGGCGCGGTGGTTGAGGCTATTGATAAACCATGTACGCAAGGAACACTCAAAGGCTCCCGCCTTGACTATTGGGTTAAAACGAAATATACCTCTGGCGCTCTTGTCTGCTATCAAGTAGAAATCAAGAACTGGTCATCTACCGCAATAGGGGGGCGGGAGTTACCTTTAGACATTTCTCCTGAAAAATTAAGGGATTGGAAGAAGGCTCAGTGGAATCGACTTTGGGATACTGAAAACCAGAAATTCAGAGAACTCAACAACAGACTGACCCTCAACAAAGTGTTCGAGAAAATGTTGTGTCCTTGCAAAGATGCTAAAGTGGAGCCTCTCGCTTGTCTATGGTGGGCGCTCCACCCCGACGGAGAAGACACCCCTTGGTTCGACATACCTATAAACAGAGATGCCTGTTGCTTTAAAGCATTGCACGTATTTTCAATGTCGTCCTATCTTCGCAACCTCCCAGAAGAATATATCTATCTTGATATGCCCGATGCGTCGCAACGCATGAAAAGCCTAACGCAAATGTTCGATACTGCCGGGTAGGTTTGGGAAGGAATCTAGTAGTGAGAAGTCTTGTATGGGATACATTCAACTATGCGCTGGACTTGATACATAATGTCGCCGATGTTTTCGTCTCCCACGCCATTGAACGACACGGAAGCGAGGTAGGCATTATCGCCGAATACGGCTCTTAACGCGCAAGGCGAGAAAACAGGGAGATTTGCCAAAGCCTCCCTATGAAGCCTATCTGTAAGAGTTCACTCGTTTGGGAATTAACCGCGAAAGGCGCGAAAAGGCGCGAAAAAATGCACAATGCAACCCGCCCTAGAGTAGCGCCGCAAGCCCCTCAAATCTCATACCGCTAAGCCTCCTCTCCTTATTTTGACAAGCCACCGCAGGAACCTAACCACCTGACAGGCAGTTTGCCCTCTCCCGAATCGGGAGAGGGGTGTGGGGTGAGGGCTAGGTGAGGTTATGTGAAGATTCCTGCAACCCTAAACTCTTATGGAAAGCCTCTCGAATTCCTAGTATCACCGCAACGAAACCTCAATGCGAATTAAACCCCGCCTGTCGCAAAAAATACGTCAATCCCCTTGACAGTCCGCGCCAATTTCCGGTATCCTTCTTGTTAGCGCTCAACACCATTGAGCGCTAAAACTGTGTTTTCCGATGCACACTGCATCGTTCTTATTCCAAACACCAAACACAATTTCGGGAATGTAGTTATTCCCAAAGGAGGCGCACCAATGGCATTGCGACCGCTAAAAGACAAAGTCGTCGTTAAGCCGAGCGAAGGCGAAGAGAAGACCGCAGGCGGCATCTTCATCCCCGACAGCGCGAAAAAGAAGCCCCAAGAGGGCAAAATCATCGCGGTTGGCACGGGACGCACGCTGGATGACGGCACAATAAAACCCCTTTCTGTGAAAGTGGGCGACACGGTTGTATATAGTAAATACGGCGGAACCGAAGTCACCGTTGATGGCGACGATGTCGTCATTCTCGACGAAGACCAGATTTACGCTGTTATCGAAGCCTAGAATTTCTTCTCTTAAACAGAGAACTATCTTAGAAGGAGACCGGAAATCATGCCTGCAAAGCAGTTAATTTTCGATGAAGAGGCGCGACGCGCACTGGAGCGCGGAGCGAACATTGTCGCGAATGCAGTCAAGGTAACGCTGGGCCCCAAAGGGCGCAACGTGGTTATTGACAAAAAATGGGGTTCCCCTACCATCACCAAAGACGGCGTTACCGTCGCCAAAGAGATTGAGCTAGAGAACCCCTACGAGAACATGGGAGCGCAACTCGTTAAAGAGGTCGCTAGTAAGACCAACGATGTCGCTGGCGATGGAACCACCACCGCTACCGTCCTCGCGCAGTCTATCGTAAACGAAGGTCTACGCTATGTGGCGGCGGGCGGCAATCCCCTCCTCGTCAAGAAGGGCATCGACCTCGCGGTAGAGAAAGCGATTGAACAACTTCGCGCTATCGCCGTAGAGGTAAAGGGCGACAAGACCAAAGTCGCGAACGTCGCAAACATTGCGGGTAACGACGAAGAGATTGGTCAGCTCGTCGCGGATGCGATTGAGAAGGTTGGGCAGGACGGCGTTATCACCGTCGAAGAGAGCAAGAGCCTCCAGACCTACACCGATTTCGTAGACGGTATGCAGTTCGACAAGGGCTACATCTCCCCTTACTTCGTCACCGACGCAGAGCGCATGGAAGCGGTTGTCGAAAACCCCTACATCCTCATCCATGAGAAGAAAATCTCCGCCGCCGCCGACCTTATTCCGATTTTGGAGAAGGTTGCACAGCAGAGACGACCTATCATCATCATTGCGGAAGATGTTGACGGCGACGCGCTCGCCACCCTCGTGGTGAACAAACTACGCGGTATAATCAACAGCGTCGCGGTGAAAGCCCCAGGCTTTGGCGATAGGCGAAAAGCCATGCTCGAAGACATCGCTATCCTCACGAATGGCAGATTTATCTCCGACGACCTCGGCATTAAACTAGAGAACATAGACCTTACGTTCCTCGGTCAAGCCGCGAAGATGGTTGTCGGAAAAGAAGAGACCACCATCATCGAGGGCGCGGGCGGCGAAGACGCTATTCTAGGGCGTATTTCGCAACTCAAGCGACAAATCGAAGAGACCGACTCCTCTTATGACCGCGAAAAACTGCAAGAGCGACTCGCGAAACTCGCGGGCGGCGTTGCAGTCATCAAGGTAGGAGCCGCTACCGAGACTGAACTCAAAGAGAAAAAAGCACCGCTTCGAGGACGCTCTCTCCGCGACTCGCGCCGCTGTGGAAGAGGGCATCGTCGCTGGCGGCGGCGTGGCTCTTCTCGCGGTTCAGTCCGTGCTAGAGGGTCTGGGCGAAGGCTCCGACGAACAGCATGGCGTTGCGATTGTGCGCCGCGCTCTTGAAGAGCCGCTTCGCCAAATCGCCGAGAACGCAGGGCTTGAGGGAAGCGTCGTAGTTGAGAAAGTCAAGAGCCTCGGGCTTGGACAAGGCTTCAACGCCGCGACCGAAGAGTATGGCGACATGATTGCGATGGGCATCATCGATCCCGTCAAAGTCACCCGCTCCGCCCTACAGAACGCGGCTTCTATCGCGAGCCTTATCCTCACCACTGAGGCGCTCGTGGTCGAAAAGCCCGAAAAGAAGGCTACTCCCGCAGGTGGCGGCGGGCATCCCGGCGGCGGTATGGACTACGATATGTAGTTCCTGCCAACTGGCAAGAAAAGAGGGGAGGGGAACCAGTGCGGTTCCCTTCCCCTCTTTTGTATATCTGCGCTCCGGGGCAGGGGCTCTTAGGGATTGTGACGCTACCTCTCTTGTTTATCTGAGGTAAACTCTCCCTACTCTTGTTCGTCTTGGAGTCCTTTCATGCACTATTGCCGCTACCCTGCGTCGGAACCTTTGCTTCAGGTCTACGACCCTCACGACCTGCCCTCATACCGCCTCGCTCGTCTGGTGGAGCAGGTGGGCGAGGAAGCGGAGCTGCCTACCGTTTCTCAAGAATCGCTGAGGCGCCCCGCCTTCAACCCAAGGCTCATGGCGAAAGTCCTTATCTTCGGCTACGCCACCGGGCGCTCTCCTCGCGGCAACTCGAACGCCTGTGCCGGGAGAACCTCGCCTTTCTCTACCTGATGCGAGGAGACACTCCGTCGTATCGCACCCTCATGCCACTTTCGCGTCGAGGAGCGAGAACTACTCGAACAGGTCTGGGTAGCGCTCTTCGCCGTAGCGGAAGCGGCGGGATTGCAGAGACTAGGGCGCATCGTCGTCGATAGTTCCAAGTTCAAAGCCGACGCAAGCCCGGAAGCCGTTATTAAAGCCGAGGACTACGAACGCTTCAAATCAGAGCGAAGCGAACGCCAAAGACCGTCTGGATGAGGAAGGCGCTCCCGGAACCACGCAACTGGGTCAGACGGTTAAACCGGAACAGATGCGCGACATTTTTCGCCGTGTCCGCTTCCAAAAGGCGGCGGAAGCGCGGGGCGAACCTCCTGCCAAGAGCGCAAAAGAGCCTACGCTCTTGGGGGCGGAGATGCTACCGCGCCTTGAGTTGGCTCTGCAGACTATCGAGTCGGCGGAGCGAGACGGTCTCAAACCCGCTTGCCTCACCGACCCGGACGCTCGGATGTTGCCGGAAGGGCGGGAGAAGCACATCCATGAGTGTCACAGTTTCGAGGTAGCCGTAGACCAAGATACAGGTCTCCTCGTCGCAGGACAAACGACGCAAGAGAACGCCGCGCGCCGCTTAGAGCCTCTGGTGGAAGCCGCCGCCCCGCACGAACCCTGCGGCGTTGTCGCCGTGACGGGCGATAGCGGCTACTATCAGGGCGAACAGATAGCGCGTCTTTCTGAGAGCGGCATAGATACCTGCGTTCCCGACGGAATGACCGCCCATAAGATGCGCGACGGCAGTCTAGCCTCCACTCCTTCTCCAACGGCTTTGCGTTACGACGCGGATAGAGATGTTTTTATTTGCGCGAAAGAGAAGCGCCTCGTCCCTACCAACAAGCGTTATCGGGGCGGACGCGAGATGCAACTCTATCGCGTGGAAGAGGACTGCACGGGCTGTCCCCTCGCCGCGATTTGCTTCCAGAACAAGCCGGGCAAATGGCGCGAGACGGCGCGGGCGCTAGACCCGGACAACCCGGTGGACGCGGCTCTGGCTCGGTTTAAGGAACCGGAACAGCAGGCGCGGTATCGTAACTGGGGCAAGATTGTGGAGACTGTGTTCGCCTTTCTGCGCCGTGTTTTAGGCTACAACCGTTGGATGGTTC
>CAIJLM010000084.1 GCA_903821495.1 uncultured Chthonomonas sp.
AGCACAGGGAAACTCTGTATTAGCGTGTGGTGCGTGAGAGAGTTGGTTGTTCGCGCCAACGCCTCCATGCAGGAGATTATCCCGATGTAGGTCTCCTGCTCCGGTCTATCCAGAGAATCCAAAAAGACGATTTTGTCGCGGTAGAACTCGGCGGGGGTGAGCCAGCGGCGGGTATTATCGCCCTCCACTACCTGAAACAGGTCGGGCATCGGTTCGCCGTTCAGCGCGTCGGTGTATGTCTGTCGCGGAAGTTTGCGCCGCCAAAGAAAACTCTCAAAGTCCACGACAATGGTGTTGCGTTCGATGAGCGGAAGCAACTCTCCGTTTACCCGCGCCACATCAGAGCGCGACCCAACCGCCTGATAGGAGGGAACCAGCCTCTTCAACGCTGCATCCAATAGAATGGGCGCGGGCGGGTCGTTGTGCGCCCATGTCGCTTCGATACGCGGTAGCCTTCCCGCCCCGTAAGTAGGAGTGCGCTCCTGAACTACCGCGCAGGCGCTACTCCTTAAAAGCGTCTCTTCAGGCGCAGGCTCTCCCGCGTCCACCGCCAACACAACGTTTCCCGCCTCCCTCATGGTCTGCGCTAGAAGCGGGATGTCCTGTTGAGCGCGAGTGACATCCGCCTCAATAGGGGGCAGGGCAGTGCGCTTTTGCGCCAGTTTTAGGTCTTGCATGGAGATAAGCGGGCAGGGCAGAACGATACGCTTTACGCCATACCGCTTTAGTGTACGAATCACCTCCGCCTGCAACGCCGTCTCCGAAACCTGCGTCATGGCGCGGCGACGCGACGCGAAATCCATCTCCATAATAACGACGGGCGAACTGTGGAAAGGCACGGGGCGGGGCAAGCCCGCCCGTAATCGCAAGTACCCTGCGAGAGTCGCAGTCTGGAAAGAGGCGAGTAGATGCACCCCGCTCATTAGAAGCATAACGCTCGCCGCAATACCGCCAATAGCCGCGCCGCGCAGGTCGATAGTGCGCTCCTTACCGAGAATGAGCCGTTTTTTAACGAGGCGGGCTGAGAAGGTTTTCCATATCTTATGGCGGGCGCTTGTCACCCCTACAAGGTATTTTTGCAAGAGAGAGTAGCCCGCCACAGAGAGACAGGGAACTCCGACAACTAAGAACGCCGAAAGGCTAACGGTATAGGCGGAACTTCCCGCAAGTAGCGGGATTTTAACGGGTAGAAACGCTCCAACCCACTCGTGCCACACCGCGCCCGCGAAAGTAAGAAGCAGAACGGTTATCCAGTGAGCGCTAATGGCGGCGGCGACTCGCTCCTTGCTAAACTCCTCTCGATGGTGTATAAACCCGACCATTACGCCGCCCTGGACGCCCATGACTACAAGCGTCGCAATGAGCAGGGGAATCATAACGAGCAGTAGAAGGACGATAGTATTGAAGATGAGGAGGTCTATCGTCTGGTTTGTAATTTGAGCGACAATTTTGTCGAACGACTCTAGCAGAACGAGGGAGACGAGGAAGGTGAGGCAGAACGCCCACCGGAATGCGGTCTGCACTCCCTTCACTATCTTTTTTAGGTTCGCTATCCCCCACACTGTACTCGTAAAGAGGAGAGTTGCATTCACTATAGCCCATACTGCAAAGGCGAGCAGGCGAAATACAGGCGCGAACAGAATTAAGGCGACAACAAGCGCGAAGGCGACGTTCCAGAGAAGTCTCGCCTCTTTTCGGGGATGCTTGCGTTGGCTCCACAGCCAGTTCAGTTTTGAACGCAATACGCCCACGTTAATTGTTACCTTCCTCTCGTTGAATGAACCGCGAAAGCGCAATGCACAATGCGATGAGTCCGCGAAAAGCGCGAAAAAGCGCGAAATAAATGCTCAATGCAAATCTAACCCACCCTCTCCCCGAAATGGTAAGCAAAGGGCTATTTCCAAAACAGCCACTCCCGCCAACTCTGCTTCTTCTCCGTTTGCGTTGCCTCTGGCTCTTGCGAGGCAATCAGCAGGTTATCCGAGGGCGCATTACTGCTCCTCTTCGTTGATGGGTTCATCGCTTGCCCGAATCGAATACTTTCTATCTTGCCATCGCTGTAACACCGCTTGCGCTCCAGTACGCACATCCACGGACATAGAATCATCGTCAGTGAACTTCCTGCAGAATGCTGGGACGTTTTCTAGGCGCTTAGGGTTTTTGTTCCATGCCTCTAACAAAACCGTTAAGAAGGGGCGAAGCGACGCATCTCCTATCTTGCCGAGAGCCAATGCGGAACCAGATCGGACAAACTCGTCGCTATCCTTGAGGGCTTTGAGGAGAGCGGGTACGGCGCGAACGTCTCCTATCTTGCCAAGAGCCTCTCCGGAATAGGAACGGAC
>CAIJLM010000085.1 GCA_903821495.1 uncultured Chthonomonas sp.
AAAGTATACGACATTGCGCCTGATGATAGCGGCGATGTTCATCCGAACATGGGCGGAATGTCCATTTCGCCTACTTTAGAAAGCCTTTTACAGAACCTGCCATCTCGTATGATACCTGAGCGACTTCAACACTTAGCGCCTGATGCAACAGGGCGCAATAACGTTTTTGTCTGGCGTATGGGGGAAGGGGCGTTTACAATAAGCCATATTGGCGAACGTCTGCAACTGCGTCCCGACCCCAATAAACCCGCCCGACATGGCTTTGTCGAGCCGCGAGAAGTCATGTCGCTAGAGTTGTATCGCGAGGCGTTGCATGATACGCAATCTGATTGGGTTATAGATGAACCGGAGGAGTTATGAGATTACAATTTGCAGACAACCCTGCCTACAATAAATATGAAACGTTGTTAATCCAACTGCACAAACTACTTGCAGAAGGCAAGAACGACACTCCCGAAGTAGACCCTGTACACGACGAAATGGACGAGTGCGAACCCTATCTTGATAGCGCAGAGATACAACGATTAAAAGGTCTCTCCGCCGACCTCTATATGCTTCAAGAGAAAGAGAGGTTTGCTAAAACCAATTACTCTTCTGAACAGATAAAAGAGCAGTGCGCGGAAGCCTCGCAAAAAGAGGACTGGGAGACTGTTCTTGCCCTACTGCGAACAGGCAAAGTCGTCTCTTCTCCGCCTGAGTTAGCGGATTTACGCGCCCGCCTATATTCGCAGTTAGGGCATACAGAGGCGAGTAGACAGTTCCGACTCTATGCGGATAAGTACGATATACAAAACGCTATCGCAGAGTACGCTTCTATAGACACTCAGACAAGAGAGCGGAAATCTATATCTGCAAGGGTTGTAGACGCTCTGAAAAATAAACCTAAAGCGCTGGAAGCAGTCAAGTAGCCCTCACACCTCCCACGTTCTCCGCGCCTCCTCCATCGTGACGGTTTTTCCCTCCATCCACGCATAGTGCGCGATAGGGTCAGCGCCCATCCACCGTTCGTCGGCGGGTTCGCTGGCGCGTTGGTAGCGGGTATCGGTGGAGATTCGGAAGCGGTTCGTCGTGTTCGTGAGGGAGCCGTGCATGGTGAACATATCGAAAATCAACACGTCGCCCATCTCAAACTCCGATGTCAGCCACCTTCCCCCGTACCTCTCAATCATCTCTAGCGGGTCGTTAGAAAAAGAGCCTGTAACGTGGTCTCTGTCCACATCCATCTGCCCATAGGTCTGCCGCACCCTCTCCATCGCCGGCGATTTGTGCGAGTCTTCCAGAATGATAAGGGGTCCCATATCGTAGGATACATCGCCGAGGGGTGTCCAGCAGGTGTAGAGGTTTCGGGTTCCGCGCCCCATGTAGGGCATATCGTAGTGCGCCCCCGAAAAATCGCCCTGCCCAATGAGCCTTAGCCACTTAAAGTCGAAGGTGAGGACGGGAGCCTCTAGGAACATCTCAAAAAAATTCATTATCTCCGCCGACTCCACTGTCGCCAGAAATTTCGGGTCGCGAGTCAGCGCTTTGCTCCCCCCCATAAACGCGCCTCTCGCTCCCACTTTGATAACGCCCTTCATCAGCGGAGTTTCGAGGTCAATCTGCCCGTTCTCCGCGAGGTTCTCTAGCAAGAAACGCCGCGTCATCTCCACGTTTTCGCGTCGTTGCACGCCTCTCAGTAGCAGGTATCCGTCCTCCGCCATTCTGCTCTGCAACGCCTTTGTATCCGAAAGTATATCGTTCGATTCGCGAAGACTCCCCAACGCGGAGCTGCCCAGTTCCAGCTCGACTTCTCCCATTTTCAGTTTCATATTGCGCCTCCCCTCTCTCATGCTTCTGTTGTCTATACACTTCGACAGTTCCGCCCAATACTCCTTGTTTAGTAAGAGTTCAGGATTGCGGTAATGAACCGCAAAATGGGGATGCGAAATGCGATTCTACCGCGAAAAACGCGAAAAGGCGC
>CAIJLM010000086.1 GCA_903821495.1 uncultured Chthonomonas sp.
CCTAGGTCTGCGGACAGTCGTCCGCTACGTCCATAGAGGGCAACTTCCGTTTGCCCTCTCTATTTTACCACGTTTATAGGTTCGGTAGGCGTTCGACCACCTGCGCGAGGTTCTCCACCCAGTGGTCGAGGCTCATGGAACGCTCCATGTCTCGCCGTCCAACGCCTCCCATTCTCTCTGCGATTGCGGGATTATCGAGGAGATGGGCGATTGCGGCGCGCCACGCGGGTATATCTCCGGGCGGAACGAGTAGCCCGTTTTCGCCATCGCGGACGGCTCCCGCGCTCCCGTCTGTTCGTGTGGAGATAACGGCTTTCCCCATCGCCATTCCTTCCAGAATGGTGGTGATTCCCGCCTGAAAATCGTTTTGATAGAGCGGAACCACGATAAAACGCGAATCCGCGTAGAGCTGCCTTAAATCGAAATACTCGTAGCGTTGCGCCTTCACATTGGGCGGCAGGGCGATTTTCTCCGTTTCGTTCTGGTGTTTGCTCCAGGGGCTTGCCGCGCCCAAGCGAAGCTCCACATCCATTTCGCGCACCGCCTCAATGAGAGTGGGGTAGTCCCGCCACTCCAAGCCCGCCCCGCTTATCATGCGCTCTGGCGCGTCTGCGGAGGGCGACATCGGGCGATAGAACTTAGTATCGGCATGAAATGGTAGGAAATGGAGTTTTTCGCTGGGGATTCCTAGTTCGCGCTCTCCATACGCCTTTTGTAACTGTGAATAGACGAAAATCGCGTCCATCTGTCGGTGCAGGGCGCGAAAGAAGGGGCGCTTCTTGGGTGGCGTGAGCCTGTGACCAATGAGCGCGTGCTTTGGGCGAACTCTGTGCCGCTTGAGCAGAAACGCCAATGGGATGCTTACGCTCTCTGAGTTAGAAAATATCACGTCGTAGTCTCGCCGTTTTGTGTAGCCTAACATGGCAAGCGCAGAGTCGCGCCCCGCCTTTCGCGCAAGCCGAACTATCGCAGGGTTCTCGCTAGATTCTAGGGCGGCGTAGTCTATAATGTCGGCGGAGAGGCGCGTTTGCAGGGCGTAGTAGTCCATTTCGGGGTGGCGGTCGCTGTGAACCGCCTCTTCGATGCCTTGTTTCGCTACACTTGGAACTAGCATTAAAACTCTTGGCTTCTTGCTCAAAATTTACCTCTCCCAACCCTCCCCCCCCCGTCTGGCATGAAAAAAGCGGGGAGAAGGGCGGCGCTAGATTAAGGGGGTTACAACACTGTCGTAACGACTCAGGTTGGCAATGCAACCTAACCCCCTAACCCCCTTCCCGAAACGGGAAGGGGGAATAACTGCCGCTAATGCGATAACGGAGGTGGTTGTACGCTAGGCTTTTGACCTGTGCGTACGCCTAGCCTAATCGTGACTCCGTCTTTGTCGGAGTCACCCCTTCCCGAAACGGGAAGGGGGTTAGGTTGAAATAGGGGAGGCTGAGTTGTTATCTCCTAGGTACTATTCCGACTCCGCCGGACGATGCTCGCCTATCCACTTATGCGCCATTTTCGCGTTGACACCCCCCATGATAAGCCCGAAAGTCACCATAGAGAGCGCGATAGAGGGCACTAGAATTAGGCTAACTAGCGCCAGTAGGAGGGCGACAATCGGGTCGCCAAGAAGTAGCCCCGTAAAGAACGAGCCGAGCGGCAAGCAGAACAGCCCCACTCCTCCGCCATAGACGTAGGCGGCTCCCCAGTTTAGACCCTTCACGGTGCGCCCCGTGAGAATCAGCCAGAACCAGAGAATAGCGAACCCTATCCCTGCGCCCGGCAGAATGAAACTATAGAGCGTCCACATAATTTCACGAGCGTTTTTGCCCTCTCCGATGGGGAGCTGCCCGATGGCGATGCCAAGCCCGAATATCTTGAAGACGAAGAGCAGAACCACCGCCGAGATAAGCAGATTGACCACAATCATCTTGATAATATCGGAGGTTCCGGGGCGACCATAACGTCTATTGCCAATCATAGTAGGGTTCTCCTAATGCGATGCCAGCGACTGAAAAGCGCTCCTTGCAGAGTTCGTCAAGTGTTCGATGTCGCTATCGGACATGATAGCCGAGAGAAAAGCCGCCTCGAACTGAGAGGGCGGAAAGTAGATTCCTGAATCTAGCAGGGCGCGAAACCACTTCGCGAACCGCGCTGTGTCGGAGGTTTTCGCGGAGGCGTAGTCTGTCACCTCTTTCGCCTCTGTGAAGAAGACAGTGAGCATAGAGCCTACTTGATTTACGATAACGGGGATGTTTTCGTTTCGCGCCGATTCGCGAAACGATTCTGCGACCCGCTCTCCTATCTCCTCAAGGCGTTCGTAGAGCGCCGCGCCGCCCTCTTTCAGCAGGGAGAGCATGGCAAGTCCCGCGCTGACGGCTATCGGGTTGCCGGAGAGGGTTCCCGCCTGATAGACGGAGCCGAGAGGCGCTACGACCTGCATGATTTCGCGTTTGCCGCCATAAGCGCCTAGAGGCAGCCCGCCGCCCACGATTTTACCGAGCGTGGTCATGTCGGGCGTTACGCCGTATTTGGTCTGCGCCCCGCCGTAGGCGATACGGAAGCCCGTCATCACCTCGTCAAAAATCAACACCGAGCCGGACTTTTGGGTGACATCGCGAAGCGTTTCGAGAAAGCCTTTGGCGGGAGGAACACAGCCCATATTTCCCACTACGGGTTCGAGAATGACACAGGCAATCTCGGCGCTATAGTTTTCAAATAGCTCCAACACCGCGCTAATATCGTTGTAAGGGAGGGTTATGGTATCCGCCGTGACCGCCACCGGCACGCCCGCGCACTCAGGTAGCCCAAGCGTCGCTACGCCGGAACCCGCCTTCGCCAACAAAAAGTCGGCGTGCCCGTGATAGTTTCCCTCGAACTTAACGATTTTATTTCGCCCTGTGTAGCCACGCGCCACGCGAATCGCGCTCATGGTGGCTTCCGTTCCCGATGAAACGAGACGAACCATCTCGACGGAGGGAACCGCCGCGCATATCTCCTCCGCGAGTTGCGCTTCGAGGGCGGTAGGAGCGCCGTAGGTCGTGCCTTTCGCGAGTTGCGCGGTTATGGCGGCGACTATGCGCGGGTGAGCGTGCCCCATGAGGAGGGGACCCCATGAGCCGATGCAGTCGAGATAGCGGTTGCCGTCTACATCTGTGAGGTAGGCGCCCTCGCCTCTCTCAATGAATACGGGGTCGCCCCCGACGGCGCGAAAGGCGCGGACAGGAGAGTTCACCCCTCCGGGAGTGACCTGAGCGGCTCGGTTGAAAAGGGCATGAGAGTTTGCGCGGTTCATAAGGCTCCATCGTCTAATAATCGGATTTTGTTGTGTAGAGTATACCCTGTTAGCCAGATTGTCGCTAAGGTTCGCGCCTCTGGTAAGAGTTCACTCTTTTGGGAATTAACCGCGAAATGGGGATGCGAAATGCGATTCTACCGCGAAAAACGCGAAAAGGCGCGAAAAAAATGCACATAATACCCAAACTTGGAAAAACTCGCACAGACCCTCAAATCTCAAACCACCCTCCGTGCATTCAC
>CAIJLM010000087.1 GCA_903821495.1 uncultured Chthonomonas sp.
AGTCGCAATGGAACCTAGAGAACCGATTTACCGGTTGGATTGATATAGCGCTCACCGAGCAGGGTATCGCCGAAGCGAAATCGGCGGGCGAGAAAATTAAGGCGGAGGGAATTGTCCTCGATGTCGCCTTCACCTCCGTACTCGCCCGCGCTATCGACACCCTGACCTACTGCCTTGAAACCGCCGAGCAGACCGACCTTCCTACCATAAAAGACCAAGCCCTGAACGAGCGTCACTACGGCGACCTGCAAGGGCTGGACAAAGCGGAGACCGCAAAGCAGTACGGCGACGCGCAGGTGAAAATCTGGCGACGCAGTTACGACGTTCCGCCCCCCAATGGCGAAAGCCTCAAAGACACAGCGGCGCGAACCCTCCCCTACTACTACGACAAAATCGTTCCCGCGCTCAAAGAGGGCAAAAATGTCATCATCTCCGCGCACGGAAACAGCCTCCGCGCCATCGTGATGGTACTCGACAAACTTGACGAAAAGCAGATTCTCGAACTGAACATCCCCAACGGCGTTCCCATCGTCTACGATATAGACGCGGACGGCAACCCTACCTCCAAAACGGAACTGTAGCCGATGAGCCTTGTTCAAGACTTTCAACGTCATCGCGGCATACTATTCATCGTATCCGGTCCCTCTGGCGTAGGCAAGGACACCGTTCTCGACAATGCCCTCCAACACTTGGAGGGCATCGCGAAGAGCGTCAGCGCAACCACGCGCCACGCACGCGATAACGAACGAGATGGAGTTGACTACTATTTCTACACGCGAGAGCGCTTCGAGACCGAGATAGCCGAATCGGCGTTCCTTGAGTATGAGGAGTACGGAAGCCAACTCTACGGCACGCCCCTCGCGCCCGTTGAGCGCCAACTCGCGAATGGAACGGACGTAGTTCTCAAAATTGAGGTCAAAGGCGCGTTGAATGTTAAGAGACGCTACCCCGAAACGCGCCTTATCTTCATTCAACCCCCCGCCTTCTCCGTCCTAGAAGACCGTCTTAGAATGCGGGGGAAAGACACATCGGAGCAGATTCAGCGCCGGCTTGAGATAGCGAAAAGCGAACTCAGCGAAAGGCGCGAGTACCACTATCTTATAACCAACGATGACCTTGACACCGCGATAAACACGCTCTGCGCGATTATCGTCGCCGAACGAAATCGAATCCACCCTATATGACCTGATATACGAACTCGCACCGTCGTATATCAGGTCATATTCGCCTTACCTCAGGCGTTGCGGTACACGACGGTTCTATTGCGCCGCCTCTCGGCGGGGCAGTCTTCTGCACTCCGTTTTGTCTTGGATTTCTCGGTTCCTTTCGAAAACAACCAAGCCGAGCGGGATATTCGGATGATGAAGCTACAGCAGAAGGTGTCCGGCGGGTTCCGAACAACCGCCGGACACCTTCTGTCGTATTCGCAGTTACATCTCCACCTTGCGGAAGCAGGGATACTCGGTACTGCCTGCTTTGCAACAACTTATACTCGGCAACCCCATTTTCCCACAGGATAGGGTGAGTAGTTACACTATTTATTAAGAGAATGAGGGTACTCTATACATTGAAATTAGAGACTAGAGTTTTAGCGGAGCGTTGTATGAGATTGAACCCTAAAGATGGGGCGGAGTTGGTCTGGATACCAGAAGGCGATTTTTTTATGGGAAGCGCGTTGACGGACGGGGAACCGGACGAAACTCCTATGCGCCGCGTGTATCTTGACGGCTACTGGATAACCAAAAACCTCATCACAGTAGCGCAGTTTCGCCGTTTTTGCGATACGGCGAAGTTTAAGTACGACTGGAAGAAGCACAAGCCTAAGTGGGGTTGGTGGGACGACCTGCCTATGGTCTATATAAGTTGGGATGAGGCGCGGGCTTACGCTCAGTGGGCGGGCGGCGACCTGCCTACCGAGGCGCAGTGGGAAAAAGCGGCGCGGGGCGTAGATGGGCGCAAATACCCATGGGGCGAGGAGTGGGACGCAGACCGTTGCGCTAATAACCTCTCCTGCCCCGTGCCCGCGGGCTATTTTTCACGGAGCGCTAGCCCTTACGGGCTTTTAGACATGGCGGGCAACGCCGCTCAGTGGTGTCGCGACTGGTACGATAAAGACTACTACCAGAGTGGAAATGACAGGAACCCGATGGGCGCTACAACAGGCGTTCAGCGCGTACTCCGCGGTAGCGCATGGAGCGGCTTCAATCCTCCGTACTTCCGATGCGCCAACCGATTCCTCCAAAGCCCCATCTATCGGTTCTCTTTTTTAGGCTTCCGATGCGTCATTCGTTCCGCGCCACTCTAATTTCAGGGCGCTTTGGAGATTAGGTATGAAACGCAACCCTATTGATGGCTCTGAAATGCTATGGATACCAGAAGGCGACTTCCTGATGGGAAGCAGGGCGAATGAGGGCGAAGAGGATGAGTTTCCTCAGCGCAGGGTCTCTCTTGATGGCTACTGGATAGGCAAAAACACGGTGACGGTGGAGCGTTATATAGATTTCTGCACTGCGACGCGCTACGAATACGACTGGCTTGGACACGAACCCAAATGGGGCTGGCAAGACAAGCATCCCATGACGGCGGTGACATGGGATGAGGCGCGGGCTTACGCTCAGTGGGCGGGTGGCGACCTGCCTACCGAGGCGCAGTGGGAAAAAGCGGCGCGAGGGCGTGATGGACGCAACTACCCCTGGGGTGACAGTTGGGATAGCGGTAAGTGCGTCAACAGCGCATCGTATCCGCAAAAGGCTGGTAGCCTCCCTAATAGCGCAAGCCCTTACGGGGCGTTGGATATGACGGGGAACACGCTACAGTGGTGCTTGGATTGGTACGACAAAACCTACTACGCCTACGCCCCGCTACATAACCCGAACGGCGCGAGCAGAGGAACCTTCCGCGTGTTGCGGGGCGGCTCGTGGGTCTATGCGACCCCTCGCTACTTCCGATGCGCCCATCGCTCCAATCTCCTACTACCCGATGTTCGCTACTCCGTCGTCGGGTTTCGGTATGCGTCCCTAAGTATCAAATCTACAGAGGCTCCTGTTTTATAAACCACCTTCCGATTTTCCAACTTAATGCAGAGTGAATAGGGCGGCGCTACGTTTTCCGCCACATCCGCCTCTTTAATGGCGAACGCTCTTGAGCATGGGGCGCGTCGTAAACGATATGGGTTGTGGCGCTCTACCCTTTGCAACTTTCAAAGCGAAGCGCCTGTCGTTGTGATAGGCGTTCGCTAGTATTGAAAACGCTTCATTTGAAAAGGAGGGATTATGTCCGCGTTAAATGAAGAGACCCCATCAAGCCTTCTCCCCATCTCCCCCGAAGGGGAAATCCTGATTCGCTTGGAGGGCGACCTCAGCGAACAGGGCGTGTTTGGGCATCGTATTTTAGAAGTGACCGCGCAAGCCGTGCGCGTCAGCGAAACTAGCGGAGCCGTTTCACTCCAGATTCCGCTCTCTGATATTAAGTCCGCCCGAAACGAGCCTCTGGTAGGCGGCGGACGCTTGGAAGTGACCACGCACAGCGGCGAGATACTTCCCATTATCTCCTACACGTTGACGATTGCGGCGAAGTTCTCCGAAGCGGCGCGGGGGATTGAGCAGTTGGCGAAGGGCGAAGCCCTCTCTATCAACATGAAGTTGGAGCGGACGCGCTGTATTAAGTGCAACCGCCTCCTGCCAGAGAAGGACGGTATCTGCCCCGCGTGCGTAAATCGCGGCAAGACCTTTATGCGTATTGCACGCTTCCTAAAGCCCTACCGCAAGCAGGTGATCAGCCTCACCATGCTCTCTGTTACTACGACGGTAATTAACCTTTTGCCTCCGTTTTTGCAGGGCGCGATAATTGATAAGGTTCTTACGCAACACAAGAACCTGAGCCTTCTACCGACCTATATGTTTGCGTGGTTTCTGGTTATCGTAGTTGCGACATTCGTGCAGGTGGCTTCTGGGCGACTCATCTCGTTCCTTGCAGGACACGTAGCCAGCGACCTACGGCGGGATGTCTATCGCGCTATCGAGTTTCTGCAACTGACCTACTTCGACAAGAAACAGGTAGGCGCAATAACCAGCAGAGTCACGCAGGACACCGATAGGGTGTGGGGCTTTCTGGTAGACGGTCTGCCCTACGTCGTCTCAAACGCGCTTCTGTTCGTAGGTATCACGGTGTTCCTGTTCCTTACGAACTGGAAACTCACGCTGTGCGTCCTCGCGCCCATGCCCATTGTGGTCATCATTAGCGCGATATTCTGGAAGCCGGTTTCGCAGATGTTCTTCCGCGTAGGGCAGAAGTGGGCGCGGTTCCATATGCACCTAAACGAATCGCTCTCCGGTATTCGCGTCGTCAAGGCGTTCGCGAAAGAGGACGACGAGTTCGCGAAGTTTCAGAACCGTAACCATGACCTGCGAGACGCGGGGGTTCGCGCCGATACAAAGTGGTACACCGTCTTTGGGTACATGACCTTCTTCACGGCTCTGGGCAGCCTCATAAACTGGACAGTCGGCGGACACATGGTCTATACCGGCGAGTTGACGCTCGGCAACTTTATCAAAGTCAACTCGTACATCATGCTCATCTATGGGCCCCTACAGTGGTTCGGGCAGCTGAACAACTGGTTCAGCCGCGCAATGGCGGGGGCGGAGCGTATCTTCGAGGTGGTAGATGCCGAGCCTGAACAGTACGGCAAAGACCTGCCTAATCGCCCTATCATTGGCGAAGTCGAGTTTGATAATGTGCGATTCGGCTACGACAAGTCCAATCCGGTTATCAAAGGGGTCTCGTTTACCGCAAAGCCCGGCGACATGATAGGACTCGTCGGGAAGTCGGGCGCGGGCAAATCCACCACCATTAACCTGCTTTGCCGCTTCTATGAGCCGGACGCAGGCGCGATAAAGATAGATGGTATGGACTACACCGAGTTGTCGCTACAGGATATGCGTCACCAGATTGGCGTAGTGCTACAAGAGCCGTTCCTCTTCAACGGAACTATCTCAGAGAATATCGCTTATGGCAAGCCTAACGCGAGTTTCGAGGACATTGTGGAAGCGGCGAAGTCGGCGAACGCCCATAACTTCACGCTTGGCAAGCCGGACGGCTACGATACGATGGTGGGCGAGCGCGGCGCAAAACTCTCCGGCGGCGAACGTCAACGTATCTCGATTGCACGGGCGATTCTGCACAACCCGCGCATACTGATACTGGACGAAGCCACCTCTTCGGTGGATGTGGAGACCGAGAAGCAGATTCAGGAGGCGATAACCCGCCTGACAGCGGGGCGCACAACCTTCGCTATCGCGCACCGCCTCAGCACACTCCGCAACGCGACTCGTCTTATCGTTTTGGAGAAGGGCGAAATCGTGGAGATGGGCAGTCATGCCGAACTGATGGAGAAGAAGGGGATATTCTACAACCTTGTAGACACCCAGAGCCAGTCAAGCCAGATTATCGGTATCGCCTAGCGTACAACAAAAAAGCGGGGCTTGTCCATTTCGGGCAAGCCCCTCTTTTTTATATTCATTCTCTCCTCTGCGCTTAAAAAATGACAACTCTGAGAAGGTATTTGCCGCATAGAAACTTAACACTCCTTGTGAAATGAAGTATGCGGAGTGAGCTGAACACTACCCTCAGTCGTAAAAAATTCGTTCCTCTCCAAAAAGTCGGGATGGGTTTATGCGGCAAAAAGTTGTCTCCATTGCCCGTTGAGTTCTGCGACTTTGAGC
>CAIJLM010000088.1 GCA_903821495.1 uncultured Chthonomonas sp.
ACCCTGCTTACCGCGATAGGCGGAACCCCCGCCGATGTGAACCGCGTCGTTACGGTATCGCAGGTCTCCTTCGACCGCAGCGAAGAGCAGAACACGGCGAAGGAGAGCGCCGCCGCCCTTCAGTCCGAGCGTATGAAAAATACCCTCTCCGTCGCTGTTCCGCTTGTATTGATGGTTCTGTGCCTGCTCATGCTAGGACGCGCCCTCAAGAAAGCCTCCACCGTGCGCTACTCTTCGCAGATGGCGCTGGCGGGAGCGGGCGGCGCTACGCTGGCGTTGGAGCCGGGCGGGGGATTCCGCCCCGGCTCTACTGCGGATGGCGGGAACGCCTATGGTTATGAGGGGGGCGAGGCGGTTGTTATGGAGATTAGCGGGCGGAGCGGCGGCGGCTCTAAGGGCTCTTCGTCTGGAGATATGGTCATTGATGATGGCGGTATCGAAATCTCTGCGGATTTACTTGAAAGCATGACGAACGCCGGTATGCCGAACACCAGTGAAGACGAATACGAAATATACCTCGATAGCATTATGCGGTTGGTGAAATCGAAGCCCGAAAACGTCGCGGCTCTGATTCGCACATGGACATCCGAAGGATAGTAGGAGGGAGAACACGATGAGTCGTATGGTAGCCCCGCCGATAATGACGGCGCGTGCGAAAGCCGCAGTGCTGATGGTCGCTTTAGGTCCCGAAGCCGTTTCGCGCATCTACAAGCATATGTCGGATGAGGATGTCGAGGCGCTCACCCTAGAGATAGCGCGTCTTGGGCGTATCCCTTCCGATATGCGCCGTCAGGTTATGAGTGAATTTTACGAGATGTGCATGGCGCGAGAGGTGATTGCCGAGGGTGGAGTCGACCAAGCGAAGCTCGCTCTTGAGGCGGCGTTTGGCAAAGAGCGCGCGTCCGAGATTTTGAGCAAGGTTATGCAAGCCCTGCAAATCATGCCTTTCGACTTTCTCAAAAAGGCGGATATGGCTCAACTCATCACCTTCCTACGCGATGAACACCCCCAGACGATAGCCCTCATTCTCGCGCACATTACGCCCAATCAGGCGGCTGTCGTGCTTTCCGGTCTGCCGCAGGAGCTACGCGCTGAAGTCGCCCACCGTATTGCGATAATGGACAGAACCCCGCCAGAGGTGATACGAGAGGTGGAGCGCATACTAGAGCGCAAGATGGCGAGCGGAATGACCTCCCAAGCCTATACGGATGTGGGCGGCGTGAAGAGCCTCGTCGAAGTGTTGAACTGGGTAGACCGTACTACAGAGCGCACCATTTTGGAATCGCTCTCCGAATCCAGCCCCGACCTCGCCGAGGAGGTGAAGAACCTGATGTTCGTCTTTGAAGACATCAATTCGCTAGACGACGCCTCCATTCAGAAGGTTATGCGCGAAGTGGATTCCAAAGAGCTAGCGCTCGCCCTCAAGGGAGCGGGTGAAGAGGTTCAAAATCGCATCTTCAAGAACATGAGCGAACGCGCCGCGGGCAACCTGAAAGAAGAGATGGAGTTTATGGGCCCAGTGCGCCTGAAGAACGTAGAGGAGTCGCAACAGCGCATTGTGGGTATTATTCGCCGACTGGAAGAGGCGGGAGAACTGGTTATCAGCCGTGGAAGCGGTGGAGGAGACGAATTTGTCGCCTAAACCCGTCTTCACTCCGCTTGCGGAGGCGTGCGCGGTTGCGACCTCTAGCGCCGCGCCTAAGCCACAGCCATGGTTTACAGTTGTCGCGAAACCCGTGGAAGCGGCGCGGCGCGTGTGGGAACCCGCAGAGCATCACGGCAAAGAGGCGCGTCCGGCGAACTTTCGGAATGTTAGGGAGGTTTCCGCCGAAGAGCGGCGCAAAAACGAAACAGAACAGCCGAGCGAAGAGACCCTGCGTAGGGCGCAAGCCCAACGAGAAGTTGAGCGAATACTCGTGGAAGCGCGACGAGAAGCCGACACAATTCGAGAAGAGGCGTATCAAAAAGCCTTTGCCGAAGCGCAACACGCAGGCTATGAGAAAGGCTTTCAGGAGGGCTTCGAGAATGGATACGCGCAAGCCAGCGTGGAAGCGCAAGGCTATATGCTCGCCGAATTCGATAGAGAGCGCGGCTTCTATCGCGACGATATAGAGGCGTTTTTGGGCTATATTGAGGCGGAGCGCCAGAAGGTTTGGACGACGATGGAGGCTCAGATAGTTCAACTCGTCGGCGACGCTGTGCGCCATATCATCAAGGTAGAGACGGAAGAGAACAAAAACCTCGTGCTTGCTACCGTCCAGAACGCTATGCGCCGCGTCGCCGAAAGCGCCTCTCTACGAATCAGGGTGAACCCTGCCGACTTGGAGACCGTCCGCAACTATCGCGATGAGATTTTAGAGATGCTGGATGGTATCAAGCACCTCGAAATTCAGGAAGACAGGCGTGTGGGGCGCGGAGGCGTTGTGCTTGAGACCGAATCGGGAAACATAGATGCGCGTCTGGAGACTCAGATGCAGGTTCTGCCCGATATTCTGGGCGTAGATTCTAGCGAGGCGAACTAACTATGCAAGGCAAACTCCTCTCATTTCCGGACATCGCCCCCTTCGATATGGATGTGGAGTCGTATCGGCGCAAAGCCCTCTACTCCAACCCCGTGCGCCAAAATGGCAAAGTGACTCAGGTGATAGGTCTCGTTATCGAGTCTATAGGTCCGCCCGCCATGCTCGGTGAAATCTGCGAAATCTACTACGACCGCGCCAATCACTTCGACCCGTCTCGCCCCCCGATTAAAGCGGAGGTGGTGGGGTTTCGCGATAAGCGCGTTCTGCTCATGCCGCTAGGCGTGATGGAGGGCATTAAGCCGGGGAGCGAAGTCGTCGCCACCCGCAGAACCCTACAGGTTCCGGTAGGCGCGGAGTTATTGGGGCGAATGCTAAACGGCTTGGGCGAACCTATGGACGGCTTGCCCGCGCCCAATCTGCACCGCGCCTACCCTGTCAACAATCAGCCTCCCAACTCGCTCACGCGCCCGCGTATTACAGAAGCCCTCAACACAGGAGTCCGCGCTCTGGACGGTTGCTTGACGTTTGGCAAGGGGCAACGTATGGGTATCTTCGCGGGGTCGGGCGTAGGCAAAAGCACACTGATGGGAATGATAGCCCGTAGCTCTAACGCAGATGTGAACGTCATCGCTCTGGTTGGAGAGCGCGGGCGTGAAGTGCGCGATTTTATTGAGGAGAGTTTGGGAGAAGAGGGCTTGCGCCGCTCGGTAGTTGTGATAGCGACCTCCGACCAACCCGCGCTAGTGCGTATCAAAGCCCCCTTAGTGGCTACCGCTGTCGCCGAGTATTTCCGAGACCAAGGCTTGAACGTGATGCTGATGATGGACTCGGTCACGCGCCTCGCGCTCGCTCAACGCGAAGTGGGGCTTGCCATAGGCGAGCCTCCCGCAACTCGCGGCTACACGCCGAGCGTCTTCGCTATGCTTCCGCGCCTTCTGGAACGCGCCGGAACCGCCGATAACGGGACGGGGAGTATCACAGGGCTTTATACCGTTCTGGTGGATGGCGACGACATGAACGAGCCAGTCGCCGATGCGGTGCGCGGTATTCTGGACGGTCACATCGTTCTGACGCGCTCTCTCGCGCATAAGGGGCACTATCCCGCGATAGATATTCTCCAGAGCGTGAGCCGTGTGATGCCGCAGATAACGTCGTCTGAGCAGCGCGCCTCCGCAAATACTTTGCGCGAACTGCTTGCAACCTACCATAGCGCGGAAGACCTCATCAATATCGGGGCTTACGTAGATGGTAGCAACCCGACGATTGACCGCGCTAAAACCAAAATTGGACAGATAAACACCTTTTTACGCCAAAACTCCAACCTCCCCAGCCCTTATGGAGAGACCCTTCGCCAACTGATGACTCAGTTCCCTCCTCTTGCCTAGCCTCCCAGAACATCTCCGTAAGAGTTCACTCTTTTTGGAATTAACCGCGAAATACGCGAAATACGCGAAAAAATGCACAATGCAATCCGCCCCAGAACAACGCGCCTAACTTCCCAATCTCATACCACCATCCGTGCATTCACCCCTTCTCCCAGAATTGGGAGAAGGGGCAGGGGTTGAGGGCTAGGAGAGGTTGGGTGATGTTATGTGAAGAGCCGCAACCCTGAACATCCCCTCCTATTAGCGCAAACGCCCAATGTGTGTTAAAATAGAGTTATTACCGCCTCACTACACCTATCCCTAACTATGGAAAGCGAGTTTTTTGGAATGACACGACGGATGGAAAGCCATAAGCGCATCCTCATAAGCCTCTGGTTTCTTGGTCTCTTCGCCACACTCAGTTCGTTCGCCTCCGCTCAAGTTGGAATCCCTTGGACATGGGGCGATAACCGTTTTGGGCAGGCGGGAACGGGCTACTCAGGGCAGACCTCCTTCCCCATAAGCGTACCGCTACTCAATAGCGTGGCGCAGGTATCTTCTGGAAGAAACCACTCCCTCGCCATAAAGTTCGATGGAACAGTCTGGGCGTGGGGACTGAACAGTTCCGGGCAGTTGGGAGATGGAACTACTACAAACCGTCCTGCGCCCGTCCAACTCACAGGGCTTACCGGTGTGACGCAGGTGGCGGCGGGTAGCGCCCACTCTCTCGCTATAAAGTCCGATGGAACCGTTTGGGCGTGGGGGAGTAACAGTTTCGGGCAGTTAGGCGATGGAACTACCACAAATCGCGCCACTCCCGCTCAAATCCCTACATTTACGAATGTGATACAGGTGGCGGCGGGCGATTCTCACTCTTTCGCTCTCAAATCAGATGGAACGGTTTGGGCGTGGGGGAGTAACAGTTTCGGGCAGTTGGGCGATGGAACTACTACGAATCGAAGCGCCCCTGTCCAAATCTCTACGCTTACGAATGTGTTACAGGTAGCGGGAGGACTTACCCACTCTCTCGCCTTAGCGTCTGATGGGACGGTTTGGGCGTGGGGACTGAACAGTTCCGGACAGTTGGGAGATGGAACTACTACAAACCGCCCTGCGCCCGTCCAACTCACAGGGCTTACCGATGTGATGCAGGTGGCGGCGGGCGATTCCCACTCTCTCGCTCTCAAATCTGACAAAACTGTCGCCGCTTGGGGAAGCAATAGTTGGGGGCAGTTGGGAGATGGAACCCAGACTAGCCGAATCACTCCTACTCTAGCGCCGGGTGTTACGAAGGTCGTTCAGATAGCCGCAGGAAGTCTGCACTCTCTGATTGTGAGGTCAAATAGTACGGCTTTTACGTGGGGATACAACAGGTCGGGGCAGTTGGGGGATGGCTTTCCTATAGACCACCACGATATTTTTAGGGCATCCCCGGTTCAGGTAGTCGGACTCGCCGCAGTAGCGCAAGTCGCAGGAGGCGGGGAACATACCGTCGCGATAAAGCCCGATGGAACCCTCTGGTCGTGGGGCGAAAACTACAACGGCGAGTTAGGCGCGGGCTACTACTCTCACGAAAATTTACCTATCCAGCAGACAGGGCTTACCAACATTGTAAGAGTGGAGGGGGGCGATTTTCACTGGTTTGCGCTGAAGGCGGACGGAACTGTTTGGGGGTGCGGTTTGAACCGGGAGGGGCAGTTGGGGGATGGAACCAATGTGACCAGAAACTCACCCGTTCAGGCGTTGGGAATCACGGGCGTGGTTCAGGTGACTTTGGGATTCTATCACACCATTGCGCTCAAATCGGACGGAACGGTTTGGACGTGGGGGTACAATGCGTTTGGTCAGTTGGGAAATGGAACCACTACGGATACAAAAATCCCCGCGCAAGTTCCCGGAATCAGCGGAGTTATCGCGGTAGGCGGCGGGGGGTATCACACTCTCGCCCTCAAGTCGGATGGAACGATTTGGGCGTGGGGATACAATGCATTGGGGCAGTTGGGAGATGGAACCACCACGAATAGAAACGTCCCTGTTCAGATATTCGGACTTACAGGCATCGTTCAACTAGAGGGCGGAGGGCTTCACTCTCTTGCGCTACAGTCGGATGGAACCGTGATGGGATGGGGGGATAATAG
>CAIJLM010000089.1 GCA_903821495.1 uncultured Chthonomonas sp.
GCGCTTCTGGAACTCTGCAAGGGTATCCGCTTTGGTGGCTTCCAGAGCGCAGTCTAGCCTTCGCAGGATGGTGAAGGGCAGAATGACCTTGCCGTAGTCAGAACGCTTGTAGTCGCCCCGTAGCAGGTCTGCGACAGACCATATAAAGGCGGAAAGGTTTCCTGTGGACACGTTGTCTCTCTTTCTACTCTAAGGAGGCATCTCGCGCTCACTGTTTTGAACGCTCACACTGGCTAGGCTCTGCGGAATTGGCGGTCTTTTGGAATCAGTACGGGTATCTATGGTATCTATTCTCATTCGCCATGTTTTGGTTCGCAACATTAGCGTTGTAGTTCACGGTGTTTGTTAGTGACACTAAGTCTGCTTTAACTTCTTTGAGTTCATTTTTAAGTGGTACAACAACGAAAAAATGATAAAAGATTAACGCGACTGCAAGAGTAAAAAGAGAGAGTCCGTAAGGTGTGAGGATAGAACGTGTCGTATTGATTTTTTGATGCCCCTGCGTTCTTTGCGCCGAGTGCTGTTTCATCGCACTTTGCGCGGCTTGCAGTTTTTGTACGCAATCTGGACACCAACCGTCAGCATTCAACAAAGCGCGTGGGACGTGCGCCCTACACTGAGTGCAGTAGATTGGATTTGCCCTATCCTCAGCCGAATAAGTCCAATTGGGATTCAATTGATTTGTTCCCTTCTATAACCTGTCAGGGCTATATCGTGTGCGAAGTTAAAGATGATAGAGGAGAAGCCCTAGCGTGCGACAACTCGGAATCCGATATTGCTCGCTGTATTAGTAGGGTTGCTCCTTTGCCTCATAGTGCAATTAAAACAAGCGGGTATAGGGTCGCTCCAACTACCGCCCCGTATAACTCTAGTGCCTTCAAAGTATATTGCTATACGCTTATCCGTACACCACTGCCATACATTCCCTGCCATATCATTCAACCCATAGCCGTTCGGTGGGCGGCTTCCCACAGCGGCAGTGCCACCGCCACTGTTTGTCGAATTTACGCACATAGTGCCATCCCAATCGTTGCCCCAAGGATATACCTTGCGCTTCGCCCCGCCACGAGCCGCATACTCCCACTCTTCTTCAGTAGGCAAGTCGTACTTCTGACCAGTTTTATTAGTCAACCAATTGCAATATCTCATTGCATCATTCCAACTGACATTCACTATAGGGTGGGCTAATTCATGCCAGCCGCTATTAAAATTAGGTGAAGAAGGCATCCCTGTTCTTGTGTCATTACAATAATCCAGATACTGCCCAACTGTGACGACATTCTTACTTATTCTAAAACGGTACACTCTCGCGGAATGTATCGGCTTTTCGTTCGTGGTCATCCAGACTTCTTCGGCGTGCTTAACATCGCCCATCATAAAGGTTCCTCCATGTATCGAAACCATAGTAGGTAATAGTAGTTGTTTTGGGGGGAGTAGCGAAGATACAGTCTTTCCATGACTCGATTTACGGATTGGAAGACGGGATGACATATACCCGCCCCAATATAACAAACAAGATACTATTGACGTTATTGCTATAATCGGAATGATTGCCGCACGGTTACGTGCTGATTTTTGCGTGTGACGCCTCGCGAGTTCTTTCACTTGCTGCGCTTTTCGCTTTGCAATCTGATATTCAAGCCCTTGCAGGGTTTTTCGTTCCTCGGCTAACGTGATTTTTAGTGAACTGAGTTCCTTGTCCATCTCACCTAACGTGTTCATCATAATCCCTAAATTACAATTCGGGCAAAAGGTCTCGTCTGTAAGCCAAAGCCCGCCACACTGAGAGCAGTGTTCATAGTGCGGTACAACCACAAACATAAGACGCTGGTCGTATCTATCCATTTTATATAGGCTAGTGCGACATTCGGGGCATCCGAATTTTGAGACGTGAGTTGCAAATATCGCTGGCAAAGGCGCGTTTGCGTTTGCAACTTCGCCAATGTACCGAAATTCATGCAAACGATATTTGTGACCATTAGCGCAAGTTACGTGTCGGTTCAAAAAGGGGGAATACTGCTCTCCCTCCTTCTTGTTAAGTATTATCAATAACAGGTTTGACGATATTGCAGTATCAAAAAAGGGAATGTACTTGCCCGTTTCCCATAGATTAAGAGCAATGTCATACAATTCAACCTGCCTAACCTTAATGTCTTCCTGACTAGCCTCTATCTTCTTTTGCTTAACCTCTATCGCATCCTTTAATTGTGTGAGTTCAACCGTAGAGCATCCTTGATGCCGCTCACGATATGCGAATACAATCTTAGTCCCGCCGCCAACTACGAGGATAGAGACCATTAAAATTACCAACACTGTGCCCATAACTTCCATCGCTCACCTCCTACGCCATTATCTCCCTGAAAAAGTACATCGTTCCAAAAGTTACACAAAACACGCTCAAATTCCTGCATCAGTGCCAAAAAAGTTCAAGCGCAATACCGCCGCCTCTTCGAGAACTTTACCGCTCCGCCTGCTCAAGGTTCCACGCATAGTGGTTAAACAAGAACTGGTTCGCCCATTGCACCGCCCTATCGCTGGACGGAAACGTATAAACGCAGTCGTGCCTGTCCTGTTCGCCGATATACGCTATGACAAACGAGGAACCTGACTCGGACTTACCGAGATAGACAACCGCTCTCGCCAGTGCCGATGAAATCTCCATCGTTGCGCCTTGCGGGATACGGCGTTCGCTACTCACAATTCCTGCAACATCAAAGCGCGTTATGGTGTCTGGCGCTACATTCACGCTTACCGCTTCATAGGTGTTCATCGTTTGGGTATCCTTGTTTTTAAGATTGAGGGGATGCGTCGCCTCGTGAGGAGTTACTCCGCAACACTGACGCAAATCGGCAAGAAATCACGCAAAGGGGCGGTTGAGTCAATCCCTGTGAACAGCGCAAAGGAAAGAGGTAGGCGGAAGCATTTTTAGCCTACCTCACTTTCCAATGAGCGGAGATTTACCGCGTAACTCTGCGGTATCGCGCTTGACGTTCTTCGCCTTGCGGGGGTCTTGTAGCGTTGTTCTCTTTGACTTGCGGGGCAAGGGATGCGAAGGACGCGGCGCTCTTGAGTTCCATTTCGTTCGTGTGGAGATACCTCTGCGTTGTCGAAATCTGCGTATGCCCTAGCCACGTCATAACCTCATGCAAAGACGCGCCGTTTCGCATAAGTCGGGACGCGCAGGAGTGTCGCAAACTGTGAGGGCAGATGTGCGTCTTATCCGCCAACCCTGCAAGGTGCTTCACCTCTTCCACAATCGAGCGTATTCCGGTGTAGTAGAGCCTCCTGCTTCTATCCACCGAAAACAGGTAGTTATGTTGACAATCCGCAGGGCGAATACCTAGCCACATTGCAAGCGCGTCTATCGCTTCCGTGCATAGGGGAACCTTTCTGCTTTTGGAGCCTTTACCGCTACGAACCAACAGCCAGCCATCGGTGAGGTCTGCGTCTGTCAGTTTCAGGTCGCACACTTCGGCGCGGCGCAAGCCTGTATAGATAAGCACGGCGAGGACGGCTTTTTGCATAACCGCTCTGTACTGATTGCGTTGCTTCGTGACGGCGTTCCACATCGCCAGTATCTCCTCTTCGCTCGTCTCTCGGCGAATAGCGGCATCCTTCTTAGGCAACTTGATACTTGACGCGGGATTCTCGGTAAGCGCCCCATGTTCAACAAGGAAAGCGCCATAGGAGCGAAGGGGAACCATATAGCCGTAGATGCTTCGGGGGCGCAAGCCTTTTCCGCTTACATAATAGAAGTAACGGCGCAGGGTTGTCGTGTTGTAGTCCTTCAGTTCTGGCGACGGATAGCCGTTCTCAATGAGCCATTTGTGGAAGTGGAAAAGGTAGGCGTGATACGATTTATAGGTAGTCTTCGATACGCCTTGCTCAAATTGCAAAAAGCGCAGGTAGTCCTCGATGCTCTCAAGCAGTTTCATGGTGTTCTCCTCAATTCATTGAATTGAACTCCATGCGTGGTATATTAAAGTGTCAATACGTGTAGTTCGATAGGTAAGGTCGATTACTTGAACTCTCGCAAAGGGGACTTGAACCATTCACCAGCCTTTTTCAGTTGGTTAGAGTGCCAGGTTGTGGCTCTGGAGGTCGCCGGTTCGAAACCGGTCAGCCGCCCTTCTCCTCCTCTTCGCGTATTTAATCCCCTTTTCGTAACCCCAACTCTCAGGGGTTACAGTGTGCGCCTGAACCCGTTGCTATGAAACAAACCCCTCTGTTTCCTCATCTCGCTAAATAGTCGCCCGGAGAAAAGCATAATGCAGGTATTTGCGCCAAGTAGCGTCTCTTTCCAAGAGTGTGCGCGGATATTAGACAACAAGCGGCTTCAAAAACAACTTCTTGAGGCATCGCAGATGTTGGAGACTTTGAGCGGCAAGCCAAACAGAGACGGCAAGCCTCGAACAGGGTGGATGAACCATCCCGCGCTTACGGCATGGAGACACAACCTGCCCGCGTTGGCGGCTTACGCTATCGCCTGCGCTGATGAATGCTCAAAGCGAAACATCAAGAACGACCTGCTACGAGAGAGAGTGAGCGCGTACCTTGAAACTTCCTACACGCTCCCCGCTTGGTGGGGCGATGAGCGAATTCACGCCTCGCACCGAGCGAGGTTACTCAATAAGGACTTCCGGTTTTACGAACAGTGCGGGTGGGAAGAGGCGAAGCGGGAGAATCTAACAGACAGTAACTACCAGTGGGCGATATGGGTAGGCGAGAGTGCGACAGAGTACGTACTGGAAGAGCGTAAATCGAAACTCTCCCCTAAACAGCGAGAAGAACACAGTAGACTTTGCGAGCGAGTGAGACAACTACAACGAGACTTTGGATACCTCAAGTAACCCACTCCGCTCCCAAAAGGTCTATGTCCGCTAATGCTCCGCCGTACCCCCCTCAATCGTGTCGCGCCTAAGCGTATAGGTGAGTATGAAGCCGACAAAGAGAAAGACGGAGAGAACCGTTAGAGGAATACGAAAATCGCCGTTCGGCTTAGGTAGCACGCCCAGCAGATAGGGGCCCACAAATCCTCCCAAGTTCCCCACCGAATTGATAAACGCAATGCCTCCCGCCGCCGCCGCGCTGACCAGAAACGTGGAGGGAAGCGTCCAGAAGGGCGCAAGCATTGCATAGAACCCCGCAAGCGCAAGCGCAATCGAACAGAGTTGACCTGCGGGCGTGGGAATGTACGCGCTCATCAGTAGCCCAGTTCCCCCTACTAAAGCCCCAAATGCGACGTGTAGTCGACGCTCCTGCGTTTTGTCAGAGTGCTTCCCATTAAAGTAAAGCCCCAGCGCCCCCGCTATGTAGGGCAGAGCGGTCAGAAACCCCGTCTGCGTGTTGGAGACGTTCCCAAACTTCTTGATAATCTGCGGAAGCCACATCGTGATTCCGTAAGAGCCGACGTTCAGCGTGAAGTAGATAAAGCACAACTGCCAGACGACAGGGTGAGAGATGGCGGAGAGTAGAGAGCCGTGACTCTTCTCCTCTTTCCGTTCGCGCTCCGCATCTATGCGGCTCTGTAGGAAGTCCGCCTCCTCTCGGTTCAGCCACTTCGCGCTTTGGGGCCCATTTGGCAGGTAGCCTAAAACCACAAACGCTAATACGATAGCGGGCAGACCCTCTATTAAAAACAGACTCTGCCACCCTGCCAATCCGAAGATTTTTAGCGAAAGAATCATACCGGAGATGGGAGAGCCGATGATGTTCGCGAAAGGAATGGCTATCATAAACGAGGCTATCATACTGGCGCGCTCTTTCGCCGTGTACCAGTAGGTGAGGTAGAGAATCATGCCCGGAAAGAAGCCCGCCTCCGCAATTCCCAGTAGAAACCGCATGATGTAGAAGGTCGTGGCGTTACGAGTGAAGAGCATCCCTACCGCCATGATTCCCCAAGTTAGCATGATTCGCGCAATCCAACGCCTCGCGCCCACCCTCTCCAGTATCAGGTTACTCGGCACTTCAAAAAGAAAGTAGCCTAAAAAGAAGATGGCGGTTCCAAGCCCGTAGACCTTGTCGGTGAATCCCAGCGCGTCTTTCATCTGCAACGCGGCGAAGGCGACATTCACCCTATCGAGGTAGGCGATAATATAGAGAACAAACATAAACGGGATGAGTTTACGTGTGACTTTTTTGAGGAGGAGGCGTTCCGCCATCGGTTCCATTATGTGTATTAGTAGCGCAGACGGCTTCGCTCTGCGCCCTTCCTTTCAGAATTACGTATCTCCGTGATAGTCAGGGGAGGGAATCGGGGTACGGGGGGTAGTTCGACAGAAGCGCGGACGATTCCTCTATTGACGAGCGCCTCAGACGAATTGTGATATAGGCGGCGGGGAGGGCTTACAGTGAAAGTTATTTACGTGGACGGCGACGACGTGCAACGCAGAGACCAGACGCTCCCGCGCTTACAAGCAGGGTCAACGCGCCAGGCTCAGGAACGCTACTCGGCGCATTCGCGGGCAGGTTTCCGTTGAACTGAAACGATGCGCTACTGGGGTTGTTCTGGTCTTGTAGCCAGTGGAGCTCGCCTGTGCTAGTGAGGCTGTTGACGATAAGCGTTCCGTTCAGTTGGCTATAGCCGAACGTGGCGGCGGCGAAGGGCGCGAGAACGCTTCCATTGATTGCCGCGCTTGTGTCGGTTAGCGTGGAGGCTTGATAGAAGTTGAAGAGCAACTTCGAGTTGTAGGAGTTTCGGCTGTCCGCTACGCCGTTGAGAAACATCTGCCCATTAAAGAAGGAGACGTTGGTTCCCTGCACGTTGATAATGGTGGTGGAGGTGGTCGGCACGTTGATATTGAGCGTGTTGGCTCCCTGAAACTGGTCGCGTGTCACGGTGAAGGTGTTCTGCGTCGCGTTGGCGCCCGTCAGGGTGAGAACGCCAAAACTGTTGGTCACGGTTCCACTCGAAGCGAGCGTTCCGAGATAGACGGACTGACCTTGCAGGCTCGTTCGCGCCGCGTTGAAGTCGATGGAGGAGGCGATGTGAGAGATAGTTCCGTTGGGCGTTCCCACTCCGCTAAGGCTTGCGCTTCCGCCGTAGGTTCCATTGCCATAGTTCAGTTGCCCGTTCGACCAGTTGAGGTTCCCCCCGACTATCTCCGTTTTGCTACCATTCGCGCCGCTACCGATGTTCGCCGCCACGCTGTAGTTAGCGAACGTCGCGTCGCCTCCAATGGCGATACGCCCCTCCGCATCGGTATTGCTGATAGTCGCGGAGCCGAATACAAAGAGATTATAGAGCGTTGCGTCGCCGAGTTGCGCGGCATTCGCTATCAAGGGCGATACGAGGATAGCCCCCGCTACTGCAACAAGCGTATAGACATTTTTAAGCCGAAAGGTCATATCCATTTTCCTAGAAAGGGCGCGAAAGCGGCAAGCGCCGCTTTAAGTAGCGATTTAGCCCGCTGAATTGGGGCTTCTCACTACTATTATACGGTGAAAGTGAACAAAACATCTGTGGAATGAGGCACAGTATTCCTGTGGATTCTACAGTAATTTCTCGCGCACACTCACGCGCCTTAGTGGTAAAATAGTTTCGCGTCGCCTGAGCGAAAGGGCGGGGCAGGGCGATACAGAGAGGGCGAATACCTTACAGGGAGCGGTAATGCGGATTCTACGAGGATATTTCAAGACGGCGGCGATGGCGGCGAGCGGAGTGTTGGGCGACGACCCGCTCTTCCTCGTCAACTATCTCATGCGATTTTTGCGCGTCGCGCTCTTCTTTTCGCTGTGGCGGCTTATTCTACACGGCAAAGGCGCGATAGCGGGCTATACGCTAGAGATGACCCTCACCTACACCCTCATCTCGGAGGTCTGCCGAGACCTGCTAGAGTGCCGTACATGGCTTGAAATGGGCTTCTGGGATGGCTCCGTCTCTACGCGCTTTTTGCGCCCGATGGGGATATTCGCGCAGTTCGCGGCGGAGTGGACGGGTAGCGTCGCTTTTCACCTTGTCGCCTTCTCGCTCCCTCTCCTACTCATTACGCCCCTGCTCGGTATCAATCCGCTTCCGGCAAACCCGCAAGCCGGACTGCTCTTCGCGTTGAGTCTTGTTTTAGCGGTGTTCGTAGGGCTTGGCTTGGAGTACCTCTTTTCGGGTATCGCTATCGCCCTTCGCCTACACCCCTACGTCTTCAATCGAATGAGGGGCGCATTGGGAGAGTTGTTATCGGGGGCGTTACTGCCCTTCGCGTTCCTGCCCTTCGGTCTAGGGAAGGCGTTCGCCTACCTGCCGTTTGCAGGACAAGCCTCCACGCCGCTCTCTATCTATGTGGGAAGCGCCGACGCGCCCCGCCTCATGGCGCTACAACTTTTCTGGGGCGTGACGCTCTGGATTATCGCGACTCAACTTTGGAATAGGAACAGAGAGAAGGTGATAGCGTATGGGGGATAAGAGCCTACTACACTGGATACGCCACGCCTTCCGCCTCTGGGCGGTCTATGCGCGTATGGACGCTCTTGTTATTATGCGAAGTCTGGGAACGATGGCGACATGGATAATCTCCGATACGGTTCTCAATGTCGCTTCGATAATGGGAATGCTTCTGCTCGCCCAACGCTTCGACGGTATCGGGATGTGGTCAAAGTATCAAGTTCTCTTTTTGCTTGGATACGGAAGCGTGGTGGATGGGCTAATGACCACCTTTTTCGGCTACAATGTCGCTTTTATCAGCAGGAGGCTGGGGCGCGGGCAGTTCGACCATACGCTGATACAGCCTCAGCCCATTCTGCTGAGCCTGATGACAGAGGGCTTCAACCCTACCTTCGGTCTGCCCACTCTGATACCGGGTATCGCCTTGATTGTTCTGGCGTTACCGCATCTCGCCCTCTCGCTTTCGGCGGGCTGGTGGCTTCTTTTCGGCGTGAATCTTATTGCATCTACCGCGATAGTCCTCGCTTTCCAGTTCGCGTGGGGGTCTTTGGCGTTTCGCGCCCCTAGAGCGGCGGAGGAACTCAGTAGCTCCTCCATGCAACTCATCGTGCAACTCAAGGCGTTTCCGCTCGATGGGCTTGGGGGGCTGTTAGCGGGGAGTCTGATTTTCGCCCTGCCTGTGGGGTGCGTGGCGTGGCTACCGTGTCGCGCCCTGCTCAGCATAAGCAAGGAGAGCTTCGCCTTCTGGTACACGCCTCTGATGGCGATTGGTTTTACTGTCTTCGCGACGGTTATGTTTTGGAAAGGACTGAAACACTATGAGCGAGTCGGGGCGCAACGCTACTCCAACTTCGGATTTCGTAATTGAGGTCAAAGGGGTCTCGAAGACCTTCCGCCAGCGTCAGCGTTCAGAGAAGTTACTAGACGCGGCGCGGGGGCTGTTTCGCCCTACTATCCGCGAAGTACACGCCCTCATTGATTTGAACTTGCAGATAGCGCGGGGCGAGATTGTGGCGTATGCGGGGGCGAACGGCGCGGGCAAAAGCACTACCGTCAAAATCCTCTCTGGCATGATTGCGCCCGATAGCGGCGAAGTGCGCGTACTCGGCATGAATCCCCTGCGTGAACGAGTGCGCTATGTGGGGCGTATCGGCGTAGTGTTCGGGCAACGCTCGGAGCTGTGGGGCGACAACCCTGTAGCCGCGAGTTTCGAATGGAAGCGCGTTCTGTGGGATATTCCGCGTGACCGCTACGATTTTATGCTCGGATTTGTGAAGGAACTGCTAGGGCTGGACGAGTTTTTCAATAGCCTTGTCCGCGAGTTGAGCCTCGGTCAGCGAATGCGCGCCGACTTGGGACTCGCCCTCCTCCATGAGCCGGAAATCCTCTTTCTGGATGAGCCGACACTGGGGCTGGATGTGCTGGCGAAACGCAACGTTCTTCGCTTTATTCAAGACCTGAACCGAGAGCGCAGAGTGACCGTTATGCTTACAAGCCACGATATGTCGGAGCTAGAGCAGTTGGCGGGGCGGATTGTGCTTATCAATAAGGGCGAACTGGCTTTTGACGGAGACTTTACGCGGCTGCGTCGCGAGTTTGGGGAGAGGCGCGTTCTGCTGGTAGAGACCCCCGACGAAAAGCCCCCTCAGATAGAGGGGGCGAAGTTTGTGCAGAGCGAGGGAAATCGCCATGAGTTTCTATTTGATGGCGGGCAGGTCTCCATTGCAGAGTTGATGGAGCAGGTCTCCGCGCAGACGCAGGTTTTAGATGTAGAGACGCACCGCGCCCCTATTGACGATGTTATCGCAGACATCTACGAGAAGTGGCAAGCGAGCAAGGGGCGGGGCGCTCTCCCTGAAAACGCAAAGTAGGGAGAGTGTTTCGCCCCGTCTAATCGCTTATGCAGGCGGGCTAATCACTGGGAACAGGAGCCATTCCTTTTTGGTAGGGGAGCGTGTACTGGTAGAAGCCGATGCACATTTCGTCGGTGGTCGCTTCGCCCCAATGCACTGGCACGGGCGGATGCGAGGGTTGACGCGGATTGTCCTCGGAGTTGTCGTACACCGCGTTTAGTTCAAGGCGCGTCCCTTTCGGTAGGTGGAGGGGCTGTTTGTAAGAGTAGGTCTCCTGCCAGTTGAAGTCCCAATCGTTGATGGCTATCATCGGAATAGGGCTCCCGCCCGGAACTTTTGCGGTCAGGCTCATTTTACGCCCCAGAAAGTGCATATGGGGCATTACCGAGATAACTTCGGTATCCTGTCGTAGGGTAGACCTACTCACAACTGTCTGATTCGCTACGCCCGGACGCAGGTTAAGGAAAGGGTAGACGACCTCCCCTGTAAAGACCGCCCTCTTGACACCGCTCTCCTCTACAAAGTGAAGCCCCGCTCGACTCCTGTCGTACTGGTCTTGCCCGTTTTTGTGATAGTGTACCTGCAAGACGACCTTCGCCCCTTTCGGAAGCCAAAACGCCGTTCCCTTCGGGAGTAGGCGCGGCGTGTTCCCCGGCGCCCATCCCGCCACCCAAATCGCTTTGCCCATCGGAACGCCGATAGCGAAGTCGTTACTGCTATAGCCCGGTTCGGGGTCGGCTCTATCTAGTTCAACGGATAGCCCTGAGAGGTCGAAAAAGAGGATGATGTGGTGGACTACCGCCCTCTTGTCCGCTCGAAACTCTAGCCCATTGATAAACCTGTCTACGGAGGTATCTACGGGTATTACGAAGTTGCGGTAGACATCTCTGCCCTCTGGTCGAACATGGTAGGGGGTTTCAGACTGCGCTACCTCGTCGGGCTTGCCCAAACTCCAGCCCTCTTTTGGAGGCTGAGGGACGGAGGGACAGCGCTTCATGTCGCCCTTCGCCATTCCCGTGTCCGCCCAACTCGCAAGCGTCGCTATCTCGCTATCGGTCAGAGTGCGCGCGTCGTGGAAGTCTCCAACTCCCGGAGTCGCCTTCCAGGGGGGCATCTGCCGTCGCGCCGTATAGTCTTTTATGGCTTTGCCCCATGTCCGCGCCTGCTGATAGGTCTCTAGCGAGAAAGGTCCCGTCTCTCCCGGACGATGACACCCCACACAACTCTTGTAGAGAATGGGGGCGACGTTTTGGGCGTAATTCACGTTCGCGTTCGCCTTAGAGGTCGCCGAAACAGCGTCTCGAAAGATAACGCAACCGGGCGGGATGGAGCGCCCAATTTTGACAGGCTTGCCCGCTAAAACCGCCTCCAAAGCGTCTTGCAGGAGGTTACGAACGATTTTGGGGCGGTCAGGATTGTCGTCAATACCGCCGATATAGCGGGCTACGCCTAGCGCGTCTACAAGAACGGCTTCGGGCGTTCTGCTCGCGTGGAGACTGTCCGCTAGTTTCAGTTCGTTGTCTTTCACCACAGGGAAGGAGATGTTTCGGGCTTTCGCATATTTCGCCACCGCCTCCGCCGAATCTTCGCGATTCGGGCTTACGAAAAAGAACTGCACGCCCAGCGCCTGATACTTTTGCGCGAGTTCCACCATGCGGGGGGTGTAGATGTTGGAGATAGGGCACTGCGTAGAGCAGAAGAAGAAGACGGTAGCCTTATGTAGGTTTATCGTTGAAGGCGAGTAGGATTGCCCTCGAATATCCCTCCATGTAGAAAGCGCTACGCTACCGCTGGTCTGGGCGAACAGTGGAGTGGAGACGGCTCCCATGCACATCAGGGCGATGAGAGCGGGGACATAACGGGCGGGTCTTTCAAGTCGCATCTGTGTCTTTTCCTCTGGCGCGTTCATCGCGCCCTTTGCGTAGTCCCCTCATCACTTGCGAAACAGGCGCAGGAGACATTTTTATAACTACTTCGGTTGGCAATGCGACCTAACCCCCTAGCCCCCTTCCCGAAACGGGAAGGGGGAACCACTGCCGCTAATGCGATAACAGAGGCTGTTGAACGCTCGGTTTTTGACCTATGCCAAAGCCTAATCCATCGTAACTTCGTCTTTGTCGGAGTCGCCCCTTACCGTTTCGGGAAGGGGACGGGGGTTAGGTCGCCGCTAGGCGAGAAGTATATCATCCAGCCGACCCGTCACGGAATTTGCGACACGAACCATTTTTCGCGCTTTTCGCGGTTAATTCCCAAAAGAGCGGAAATCCTTCGCTACCCCCACGTAGAGTGAAACACGCCCTCTTTATCGGTTCTCTCGTAGGTGTGCGCCCCGAAAAGGTCTCGTTGGGCTTGAATCAGGTTCGCGGGAAGCCATGCGCGGCGATAAGCGTCGTAGTAGGCGAGAGAGGAGGCGAACGCCGGAATGGGAATGCCACACTCTACCGCGACCTTGATAACCGTGCGCCACCCCTCTTGCGCCTGAGCCGCCGTATCGCGGAAGTAGGGCGCGAGAAGCAGGTTTTGCAGGTCGGGTTGCGTATCGTAAGCCTCCTTAATGCGATTGAGGAAGCGAGCGCGAATAATGCACCCGCCACGCCATATTGTCGCAATTTCACCCGGATGAAGATGCCAGCCGTATTCGTTTGCGGCGGCTTCCATCTGCGCGAAGCCTTGCGCGTAAGCCACCACTTTGGAGGCGTAGAGCGCGTCGCGCACCGCTTGAATAAAAGCGGTTTTGTCGCCGGAGTAGGCTCCGTTGGGACCCTGCAGCTGTGTAGACGCGGCGACTCGCTGGTCTTTCAGCGCGGAGAGGAAGCGAGCGAACACCGCTTCGGTAATCCCTGTGACAGGTACGCCGAGGTCAAGCGCAGACTGTGAAGTCCACTTGCCTGTGCCTTTTTGCCCCGCCTTGTCCAGAACGTAGTCCACAAGATAGCCGCCCGTTTCGGGGTCTTTCGTCTGGAAAATCTGCGCGGTTATCTCAATTAAAAACGAGTCGAGGTCGCCTTGATTCCACTCTGTGAAGACTGCGCCAATCTCCTCATTACTCAGCCCCGCCGCATTTTTAAGCAGGTCGTAAGCCTCGGCAATCAGTTGCATATCGGCGTACTCAATACCGTTATGCACCATCTTGACGTAGTGACCGGAGCCGCCCTCCCCGATGTATGTGCAACACGCCGCGCCATCCACCTGCGCTGAGATAGTGGTGAGGATGTCCTTCACGCGCTCATAACCCTCTACACTCCCGCCCGGCATGATACTGGGCCCCTTGAGAGCGCCCTCTTCTCCGCCGGAAACCCCTGTTCCTATGAACAAGAAGCCCTCTGCGGTCAACTGTTTGAGGCGGCGCTCTGTGTCGGTGAAGAGGGAGTTGCCCCCGTCAATAATAAGGTCGCCGGGGCTAAGATACGGTTTGAGAGCGTCAATCACATCGTCTACGGGCTTTCCCGCCTTCACCATAATAATAATGGCGCGGGGGGCTTCCATCGCCGCGACGAAGGAGGCGATGTCCGTACTACCCGTAAAGTCGCCTTCGTGTCCGAAATCTTTGAGAAACTGCTCTGTTTTCTCTACGCTTCGATTGTGAACAGCTATCGGGAAACCTTTGTGGGCGACGTTTCGCGCCAAGTTCTGTCCCATAACCGCCAAGCCTGTCAATCCAAAATGAGGTCTGCTCACTGGCAACGTTCCTTTCGTAGTCTTGCTAAAGCAAAAAATAGTGGCAGGAACAGGTATACCCTGTTCCTGCCGCCTGTGTAAAGCCCTATACAACGATTTCAAAATACCTCTACTCACCTCAAGGCAACGCTAATACTCGTTTCAACGCCTCATTTACACGGGGCTCGTCTCCGTCTCTAAAACCCCGATGAGTTGAATAAGGCGCGCTTTGCTTACTGTTTGAATCTGTTCGCACTTCGCGTAAGAGAGAGCGGAAAGCCCATTCAGCGCCGTTGGTTCGATGGAGACATGAGTGGCGATAGCGCGTCCCTGCGTGGAGATAGCGACAACAACGGTGAGAGGATAGTTTGGGTTGGCGCTGGCGGGATTCTCCTGCACGACCAGAGCGGGTCGCCTCCCCGCTTGTTCAGAGCCACGGGCGGGGTTCCAGTCTAACCAGTAGAGTTCACCGCGTTGCACGGCAGGGTTAGGAGAGGGAGCCACTGAGCATTACCTCCGCCTGAGCATGGATGGCGTACTCCGTCTCGCACTCCGCATCCTGCCCTAGCAAAGAGTAGTCGTTGTAGCGCCCCTTCTCTTCGGCGGCGTTCAGGGTTGCGATAAGACTCTCTTGTAGAAGCGCGTTCAGGCTCAGGTTACGCTGGCGGGCGAACCCTTGCGCCGCAGAGTAGAGTTCTGGATTAAGACGCACCGTGAGTGTTTTCGATGTTGCAGTTCTAGGCATATCTCGCCTCCCCCATAGAGTAGTTACAATATACCCGAAAAGAACGTCTAAGGCGAGTCTGTAGGAGTTCAGGTAAGAGTTCAGGGTTATGGGAGTAAAAACCGCGAAACACGCGAAACACGCGAAA